>JABEVA010000007.1 GCA_013044065.1 Phycisphaerae bacterium | reverse complement strand
GAATATGGCCCGCCACCATGGCCCGAGCGACAATCTCTTCGTTGAAGGCCCAAAGGTCTTCCAGCGATCCGCCGCCGCGAACCAGCAAAATCAGATCCACCCCGCCGATGGCCTGACTATGACGGTTAATCTGGCGGATGGCATTGGCTATCTGGTGGGCGGCGGAAGCCCCCTGCACAGCCACCGGATAGATCATGAGATGCAAACCGGGGAAGCGCCGCCGGGCGGTGGTCAAGACATCATGCAGCGCATCGCCGGTCGGGCTGGTAACCACGACCACCCGCAGCGGCAGGCGCGGAAGCTGTCGCTTGCGGCCTTGCTCAAAAAGTCCTTCCTTTTTGAGTTTTTCGCAAAGTTGCCGATACGCCATCTCCAGCGCCCCAGCGCCCTGTGGCGCAATGTCATCGACATAAAGCTGTATCCGGCCGTGCGGTTCGTAAAACCGCACACTGCCCCGCACCACCACCGCCATGCCATCGGCAATGGTGGTGCCAAGGCGGGCCAAAGCTTCACGCCAGATCACGCAGGCCAACTGGGCCGAGGAATCTTTAAGCGTAAAGTAGGCATGGCCACGCTGGCTGACGGAAAAATTGGAAATTTCACCCGCGACACGCAAGGATCCGGAAAAATGATCGGCTAACGCTTGCGTAATCAAGGCATTCACCTGACTAACGCTATGGACTTTCTCCGGTTCTGCGGCAGCCCCAGCCAAACGCGAAGGGAATTTCGGCGAGTCGGTTTGGGCGGCGGGCACCGGCATGCTGGTAAAATCAAAGAGGCTACCGGCCCCGGAAGATTGTTTTTTGGTTGGCACGGGTGACCTCCCTTGCGTGATTAAATGCCGCTGTTCAGCGGCCATGGCTAACGGGGTTGTGAACACCGCCTGGGACGCCGGCGGACGGAATGGTTTGCGGCACCGACGCGGGCGCTGTCGCCGTGGGCTGGGTGTTTGCCGCGGTGGTTGGCCCAGGACGGGTTCTCACCTGGCTGGGCTGGGCAACGATTTGGGTGGGCACCGTGGTTGGACCATCCACCAATGAAATTCCCGCTGGCAGGGAATAGCGAATGGTGGTGGGCTGCCAGTGGACATGTGGCTGCACGGAGGGCGTGATATCCAGAAATGCAATCACGCGTTTTCCAGGCGGTGCCAGATTGCCGCGGATGACATTGTTGCGCAGTTTCCGGATCAAGCGCTGCGGTCCGGCTACCGTGATATGCAGCGTGGCATTGCGTACATTGATGCGATATTGATTCAGCAGCCAGGGTGGCCCGTTGAGCCAAACCGGCACCACGCCGATAAACAATTTCGTGCGGGGTTGATGCGGTACCGTAAAGGTGACCATGGCGTTGGACGGCGTAACGGTTACCCGTGGGTCGGGTGAACCGGGGAATACCAGACTAAGCTGGGACGAAATGGTTTGGCGTGATCCCACCGGCAAGGCGGAAATGCTGGTGAGAGGCTTGGCGACGACGTCAATCTGATCCGCCCCGCCTATGTTTTCCAGAAGGCTCCGTGGCAGCATGACCTGCACGCTGGCCGGCACAATGCTCGCGGCGACACCGGCAACGGCGCGAAACTCCACCGGACGGTTGATCGTGACAATGGGATCCACCTTCAGCTCAATTTGGCGCGGGCTTACCGCCGTAACCACCACCCGGTGTCTGGTGAAATAAACCAGGGAGTTGAAAATACGCTGGGCGTTAAGCGATTTTCCAGCGGCGATGCTTTTTATATCCGAGCGCGTCAGGACATAGGTGAGGTTATTAACATCCTGGGCGGTAAAAAGGCCTCGACCATCGCACTGCTGGCGGATGCGATCCACGGCTTCACCGGACCCCTGGATAGTCACAACAAAGTCGCTGTCCGCAGGCCTTTTGAGCAAAACGGTTTGCGGGTTGCCATTGGCCCCGGCTCCGGCAAATATTGTAATATGAATGGGCAAGTCACGCTGAGTAGCAGTCAGATGGGCATCGGCATAAAGCCATAGCAACACCGTCAAGAGCACCGTCAGCGGCAAGACCTTCAGGCGGTCGGTAAATTTTGTCGGTTTGCTGGCCATGGATTTCGCTTCCGGGGTATTACTAAAAACGACACTTTTCCACGAACGGCGGCCAAGGCCGGATGGAGGCCGCGCCCCTTGCCTTATTTTATGCCGCTGCGGACCGGGCTGTGACCGGCGTGGCCGGACGGCGCAGCAAGGTCACCAGCGTGTCCCGCAGTTCTTCGGCGGTCAGGCCGCGGGTTAATTGCCCGCGCTCGGCAATGCTGATCGTACCCGTTTCTTCACTCACGATAACCACCACCGCATCCGTTTCCTGGGCCAGGCCCAACCCCGCCCGATGTCGGGCACCCATTTCCTGGCTCAGTTCGCCACCTTCGGCCAATGGAAACTGCACTCCGGCTGCGACGATTTTTCCTTCTCGGATCACCACCCCCATATCATGGAGCAGCGATCCAGGCCAGAAAATGGTATCCAGCAGTTCGGCGCTTAAATCGGCATTGAGCGTGGTGCCGTTTTCCGTAAGCCCGGCCAGGCCGACATCCCGTTCGATTGCGATTAAAGCGCCGATCCGGTTGCGGGCGCAGTACTCCACCGATTCACAGATCATATCCACTGCTTTGCGGGCCGAACCGGCATTGGGGCGGAAGAATCGCGTTTCGCCCAGGCGGATCATGGCACGCCGCAATTCCGGCTGAAACACCACGACAATGGCAAAGCTGGTAAACACCAGAAGCCGGCTGAACAAAAATTCCACGCGCAGCAGTTTATCGCCGCCGAGCCGGATGATGGTGTAGGCGATCAGCAGAAAGAGTCCCACTCCCTTGATTAACCTGGCTCCGCGGGTGCCGCGGAGGAATTCCAGCACCGAATACACCACCACCCCAATCAGCAGCATTTCCAACAATACCACCCACCACTGATGAGCGGTAAGTCGACGGAGGTAGTTGTGTAAAAATCCGGGCATCGTCGTTCCCATGAGTATAACCGACCCGCGGGATATTTCAGTCTCGCCCACCGCCCGCCCAATCGGCCAGGCGGGCACCAGCATCACCTCGGCGCGCGCTCCCCTTCTTTTATCGGCTTAAATTGTATCTTGACCGGCGATAAAGTGGAGTGTGGCCAAGCAGCGGACCCAAGGATCACAACATCAGCACAATTTAACAGAACATGCCCGACGGTTGCCAACGAAAGACAATGTACTGACTTGCGGGTTGCCAATGCGGCAAGGCGGAGAATTCCGGGGGAAAATTGGCATCATACCGCACGTTTCGAGTAAAGATACCAGCAATCGGCCGCAGCGTAAAAAGCACCGGCAGCAAACCGCACACGGCGCGGGGGAGTGCTCCGCCGGCAGCCAAACCTCCCGCAAATGTCATCCTCAACAACCCCAAGCTTATCAGGCGCAGGCCCATTCAAGGTTGCTTTCTTTCGCATGCGCCCACAGCACAACTGCGGTGCCGAGCCACCCAGCGATAAATCATGACCAACAAAGCATGAACCCCTGGGATGTGGCCCATTTGCGCCAGCGGCCAGCTCCAGCAGAAATGCCGCCCAATTTCCAACAGTGCATCCGCACCGCGAAAGACCTGTCCGTTTGGCCGCAGCAGTCGCATTTCGGTCAACAATTGCGCCTCGGGCAAACCCAGCCGCGCACGCACCCAGGGTGTTTGCAGCGGCACCAACACCAACTCTCGGCTCTCGAGGAGCTTTTTACTGCGGCGGGCCCAGGTGGTGCAAAAATGGCAGTCGGCGTCGTAAAGCACCCAGCCCGCCGGTTGTTCCAGATCGTGATGTTCAGCAGCCACAAAGATATCCGTAAAAAAAACGTTATCCGCCGTCGGAAATTTTTAACACTTTAAGGGACCGGGCCAAAATAACTTCGCCGACTTCACCATGGCGATGGTGGACCAAGGCCACATCTGTATGCAACAGGTACCAAGGATCTCCAACGAACCTGCCCACCCAACACCCCATCACTGCCGGGGCCGGGGAGGGCGGTGGCCACACGTTCTCGCCGCGACTTGGCCCTTTTTATCGTGCTTGATTATACTAAGGTTGATGGAAAAATTGTCTGATAGTCGCCTTGATCGTATCGCGTTTCATCAGCCGGCACCGGCGCAGAGCGCTGGCGAACATCGGTTGTAATGGCTCTTACAGATACCGTGAGAGGCTTTACAATGCCTGGAATCCCTGCTACCGGTGGTGTTGGGATATGATTCCCCTTCTCTGGAATTGCAACGAATTCGGCCCCCCGGAAAACCGGTTGGGCTAGGAAGATCGGCTGGTTGGTGATGACGTGGCCTGTAGGTTTTGGTGAAACGATGACTCCTTCCCCAACTGCTCGATTTACGGCGGTGGTGGTCCATCTGCTCGGACCGGTGATGTTTTTTGTGCCGGGCCTGGCGGTGTGGTTTTACGCCCAGGATCGCGACGTTTGGCTGGCGGCCCATGGCCGTCGGGCGGCCGGCTTTCAGGCATTTATTTTTGCCGGTTATATGGTTTTGGTACCCACGATTCCGCTGGCTGGTCCGACGTTTTTTCGGTTCCGACCGGGATCTATGGTGCCCAGTTTGCCGCATCTTGTGTGGCAACATCCACTGGCGGCGCTGTTGGTTTACGGTGGAACGTTGGTTTTTAACTGCCTGCGGTGGATCTCAATTTTATTGAGTTTGGCCAGTGCGGTGGCGGCCATGCTGGGGCACGGCTGCATTTATCCGAGCTGGCCGCGGTTGGCATGGAGGAAAGTTTCATGACCCACCCGCGGCGAGAAAAATGGTTAGCGCTGGCTATTTATGTGCTGGCGGCGACGGTGCTGCTGGTGTTGCCCACACGGCTGCACCTGCACAATACCATCATCGGCTCACCGGGCTTTCTTTTTCTCTGGATGTACTCTTGGTGGCCATGGGCGATACTCCACGGCTTGAACCCGCTTTATACCCACCAAATTTGGGCTCCCAGCGGCCAGAATTTGCTCTGGGTGACATCCATTCCCAGTGTGGCCATTATCATGGCACCGATCACGCTGCTGTTTGGCCCCCTGGCCAGTTACAACCTGGTGGCCGTCCTGGCTCCAGCAATAGGTGCCTGGAGCGCTTACCTGTTGGGGCGAGAAATAACGGGCCAATTCTTTCCCGCTCTTTTCGGCGGGTGGGTGTTTGGGTTTTCCGGCTATGAATTCGGCCACCTGCTTGGCGAGGTCAACCTGTTTGTCACCTTCGCCATCCCTTTGTTAATCCTGGCTTATATTCTCCACTGGAAGGGCAACCTGGGCCGTCGGTGGTATATCGCCCTGACCGCGGTTCTTCTGGTTTTTCAGTTCGGCGTTTCCACCGAGGTATTTGCGACCTTGTTGCCGTTCGGCCTGCTGGCGATTATCGCGGCAGCGGCATTTGCACCCGCAGGCGACCAGCGCCGTCGGCATCTGGCCGCGCTGCGGGCGACCATGGCCGCGATTTTGCTGGCCATAGTACTTTTGACCCCTTGTTGGTATTATGTATTTTTCGTCCATTATGTGCATGGGGCTATTTTGTCGTCCAATGTTATCGTGGCCGATCCTTTCAACTATGTGATTCCAACGCCCATCAACTGGCTTGGTCATCTGACACAATCATGGATCGGACCTGCCCATTGGCTGGCGCGTTGGCAAGGGCGCAGTTACGAACAGGACGCCTACCTTGGATTGCCGCTGCTGGGCATCGTGATGTTGTTCCTGCGGGAATTTATGGATCAGAAAAGTACACGCGTGTTGATATTTATGCTGGCGGTGGTCTTTATAGCCAGCCTCGGCTCGCGACTCCACCTGCCAGTTCACATTCCCAATGTTCTTTTACCATGGAGCGCTTTTGTGCGTTTGCCGCTTTTGGACAAGGCCTTGCCGGCACGCTTCAGCCTATACGTATCTCTGGCAGTGGCCATGATCGGCACCTGGTGGATGGCCTACTCACGCCAAAACAGACGTGCGAAGGTGGTCTGGGCGATCGCCACGGTTGTCGTTATGCTGCCCTATACATGGACCCACCATTGGCGATACCACATACCCAACCCGGTTTTTTTTTCTTCCCCGACACTGAGGCGTTATCTTCCCCAGGGAACGACGGTGTTAATTTCTCCGGACGGCTTTAAGGGAAGAACGATGTACTGGCAGGCCGAGAGCAATTTTCGTTTCGCCATGGCCGGCGGCTACGTCGGTACACAGGTGCCGCGGAGTTACACCACATCCGAGGCCCAGGCGGCTTTAGCCCTTGGCCCAGCTCACGCGAATCGGCGATCCATAGAGAACTTTCTCGCCCGCCACCATGTCGATGCCATAATTGTTCCGGTGGCGGATAGGCCCACCAGCGCTACACCCTGCAGTTTCCTGCACATCACGCCGATTATCACCGGCGGCGTGCGCTTGTATCTGCTGCGGCAGCCCCAGCATGCCACCAACAATTTTCTGCTCCACGGCCAAAAGATGTCCAAGTATTCAGGCCGGGTGGTTCATTCACTCCAAGGGCTGTACGGCTATCGCCCAGGGCACGATCCAATAGCGTCAGCCCACACCGGTTGCTCGCGCAATCAGGAAGATCCCTGTACCGGCGATGACCGCCCCAAAGAATCGCGCGATGCGTTCGCCCGCCGCTGACAGACGTTCAGCCGTGATAGCTAACGCAACTATGGCCATCGCTCGCAGGTCCATGACCCCTATCACCAAGAGGATCGCGACCAGTCCGGCACAGCAGATGCCGCAATGAACGCCAAGTCGCAGACCGTGTCGCCAAGCCGTGCCGACGCTCGCAGGCAACGGATGGCCACAGCTTAACGACACCCGACAGCAGGAGAGATGACGTGCCTTCCACGGCGTGAACTGGAAGGCCCCGGCCATCAGAATGATGGCCCCAGCAACCATCGGAATCGCACGCGACAGCGCAGGCACTTGCATCTCCAACATTGCGAGTGTGACCCCCATCAGATAGACGGTCAATCCAAAAGCCGACCATACAAAAAAGTACCCCAAGCCCACTAATACGGCCAATAGTCCAAGGCATGTCCTGCCGGTTTCGCATACATTCTGGCGGTAGCGCAACAACATTGGTACCAGGGATGGAAACATCATCGCCACCATCATCACAACCCACATGCCGAGGAACAACGTGGCGGCACCGGGCCATGTCTGGCCGGGCATTCCCATCCACATCATCGACATCGTCCAGCCGCCAAGCATAGCCATTCCGCCCATCGCCGACATGGATAAGCTCCAGAAAATCGTCAACACCACGCTCGCGGAGAAAAGAATCGCTGATGCGATGATTAAGCCCCACTGGCAAGCGCGCTCGAAAAGCATTTCGTGAAATCTCCCGTTCTGTAGGTGCGCCACATAAACCTGAGGCATGACTCAGTGCTCGCCATATTCATCGTGGCGACGCCACCAGGCACCGGCTTTGGTTCGCTGGCCGCCGACCACGGAGTCTTGCCACTCCTCCTGTCGGCCCAGCGGTGTCAGGTCGAGGAATGTCCAGATGTTCAGCCCCTCGACCCCGCGACCATTGGTATGGTAGGTGCGGTAGACATCTTTGTCGTCGTGGATGAAGACGCTCAAGCCATACCTCTCGTGCTTGTCGATGGTGAGCCCAAAGTCTTTGTTGAATTCGCTGCCATCGGACGAGTACCAGGGGTATGTCCATCCCATCCGCATCTTGAATTTCTCAATATTCTCCAAAGGAGCCTGAGAGACCAGGCAGAAGGAGGTATCGCGCGCATGGAAATGGGCCAGTTGGCCGAATTGGTCCACTACCATCGAGCATCCCACACATCCCGCATCCGGCCAGCCTGCAACTGAAGGGGCAAACATGAAATGATAGAGCATAAGCTGGCGACGGCCTTCGAATAAATCAAACAGGCTTAGATTGCCTTTCGGTCCGGCGAAGACATATTGCTTATCGATCCTGACCATCGGCAGCCGCCGGCGCTCCGCGGCCAGCGCATCGCTCGCCCGTGTCGCCGCCTTCTCCTTGACCAGCAGTGCGTCGCGAGCCTTCTGCCATTCGGCTTGACCCACGATTTTAGGAAATTTTATCGCATTTTCACTATTTACTTTCACCGATCGGTTCCTTTCTTTGTAAGGTCTCGCGAGATCGTTGGGCGATCAAGCGCAACAGTCCTTTGGCGAGACTTTGTCGTACTCATCGTGGCGGCGTAGCCAATTCCCCATCGGGCCTCGCTTATTGTAACGCACGGCCCTTAATACGTGACATAATATGTTCCCAGCCTTTATCGGCACCTTGGCGGTGTTCGGACCCAATATCGCCAATGGCCCGATGCAGTAAACTCAGCCGCGTCCCATCCGATTGTTCCGTCAGGCGGTATTGAACATGCGATATCACCGGATAGGACATGAACATCGGACCGGTGATTTCCAGCAGGCTCGGCGGTTTAATCACCTGCACATGCCCCCAAAAATGGCCGGCGTTGCTGCCCAGATCGCGATACCAACGCCCGCCGGGCCAAGGCTCCAGTTTCATGGGCATCAGAGTTCCATCAGGACGGTCCGCACCGGGCCCCAATTGTTCGAGGAGGGCCTCGAAAACAATCGTCGCCGTCGCGCCGATATCAATTTTCTTTTCAATATGAAGCAGATACTGCTCCGGCCATGGTATTGCCGACATGGTTACTCCTTTCGTAAGAATTCTTTAAGTTTTTCCTGGCCCGCCCGGAAGCACACTGCCCCGATCGCGTGCCAAGGCCGCTTTGGCTTCGGCACGCTGTTTCACACGGTCCAGTTGATGTTGCCAAAGATGTTCAAATGTCGCAGCCCAATCGTGAATGGGTTTAAGTGGCGCAGCTTCCACGCTATAGAGCCGTTGCCGCCCGTCGCGACGCACCCTTACCAGCCCCACCTGTAGGAGTACTCTTAAATGCTTGGAAACCTGGGGCTGATGCCAACCCAGCGAATCCACGATGTCATTGACGGCAAGCTCTCCCTCGGCCAGCACACCAAGCATCTGCCGACGCCGTGGTTCTGCAACGGCATTAAAGGAATCGAGAGTAGTCCGTGCGCGTGCCATATCCATATTATATACCTATAACGGAATATGTCAAGGCTATCAATTTTTTTGTCACCGAAAGCAGTTGCAAAGCCTACCCGGGCATTTTGCAAAAGAACTCTTCCTTGGCTATTTTTCCGTCCTTAACGGTATAGAGGGCGGCTTCCTCAACGTTAAGCCGCTTCCCCGCCATGGGACCATTTTTCGGCGTGTGGTCCAAAGTGAAGCCGACGATGAAGCGATCTCCATGCGGCCACGGTCCCGTGACTACACAAGAATGAACGTCAACATCATTTAAGAACCTCACGGTTTTTTCTCTAACCGCCGCAATCCCCTCCACCCGCTGCTTGCCAGGCTGCATCGCACACGCTTCGATGCTTACAATCTCGGAGCTGTAAAGCGTATCAACCGCTTCCAGCCAGCGGCCTTGCTTCGTCAATTCCACCAGTTTCTTACCAACCTCCAATGCTCTTTCCATGATGAATTCCTTTAATGAGCCACAAGTACCATCCAGCATACACCGAAACGGTCTGTGACCATACCAAAGCTGGATGAAAAAAAAGTCTTGCCTAACGGCACAACGACGGTTCCGCCAGTCGAAAGGGCGGTATAGAACTGCCTGGCCTCAGCATCGTTCCGAACGCTCAGTGAAAGCATGATGCCGTTAAATACCGGCTTTCCGAGATTCCGGCCATCGGTTAGTGAGATGACGGTCTCACCGACGCGAAGGGCCGCATGGCACACTTTCTCAGCGGATTCCGCAGATGGTTTGCATATTTTCGAATCCGGATCAACCGGGATGTCCTTGTAGCGCATCAACATGGTCACTTGCGCACCCAGCGCCATGCGGTAAAACGCAATGGCTTCATCACAGCGGCCTTCAAAATTGAGATGCGGTTGTATCAACATGGTTTCTCCTTTCAAGCGATCACAACGCCAACGCAAACAGATAATAAAGTCATGACGAGCTGTGAGCAGCCACCTTTCGCCAGGGAATCAGGAATCGCACCCGGGCATCGCGTAAATACAATCCCATCCACACCAACACACCCACCGCCACCGGCAATATAAACAGCCACTGCCCGACACGTACATGGCTGGCCGTCGCCCCACCAAGATAGCCGGTCAACAAAATTGCCCCCAGTACCGCGGTTTGCGGCATGGCGTACAGGATTGCGCAAATGACTTCCACCACCGCGATCACCGGCACCAGATGTGCCGGATAGCCAAGCGCGGTAAATGTTGGCCGCACCGGTGCCGGGTTGACCAGCGCCATCACGCCACCACTCCCCATCAGCAGCACCGGCAGAGCGCTGATAATTCGCCCCGCCCAGACAATCTTGTTCGATTTGCCGATTACTGGTGTATCTTTAGGCATAAGAGTTTCTCCAATTAGTAGGCCGCAACCGTCAAACGCTACGCTTTCATGAAGCCCTCGCCAAGAAGGTCCTATTTTTGCGCCCATCGGACTCTAATCCCGCCGCCCCGACCGGGCGTACGGCATCGCTCAACCCTATCACATTGTACCTCCCACCTCCGCCCGACCAAAGAGCAAATCAATGAGCCCCCGATCCCGCCGGTTAAAGAAAATATAGACATGATCGCCCGGCTCCAGACGCGTGTCTCCACGGGCGGCAATAAATTCCTCGCCACGCACAATCAGCATGACCGCCGCGGCGGGTGGAAACTCAATTTCCCGCAGTGTGGCCCCGCATACCGCCACCGATGGCTCTATTAAAAAGCTGGCCAGATCGCTGGCCAGCGCCCGGGGGGAATTGATTTCCAGCACCGCATCCGGGGCCGGCTTTTCCTCCGCGCCAAGTTTGAACCACCGGGTTACCCGGCGAATGGTTGCCCCCGGCACCAGGGTGTTCATCACCACCAGAAAAAATACGATGTTGAAGATATGCCGCGCACCTGGAAGATGAGCCATCACAGGAAAGGTCGCCAGAATAATGGGCACCGCGCCGCGCAAACCCACCCATCCTATGAACGCCGTTTCTTTGGCCGAATAGCGCAGAGGGAACAGGCACAAGGCCACCGCCACCGGGCGGGCTATCAACGCCAGCACCAGGGCCACCGCCAAACCAGTCCAGGCCACCTGCCAAAGCTGCGACGGAAACACCAGCAGACCCAGCATCAAAAACATGCCGATCTGGCCCAGCCACGCCAACGCCGCATGAACGCGAATCAAGGCGCTGCGGTACGGCAGGGAGGAAGCATCTAGAAAAACGCCCGTTAAATAAACCGCCAAAAATCCACTGCCCTGCGCCAGCGTGGCTATGCCGAAGGAAACCAAGGCCAAGGCCACGGTAAAAGCGGGAATCAGGGCGGAGGTGGTCAGCGGCAGGCGGCGAAGAATAAATCTCCCGGCCAGCCCGATCAAGATCCCCGTCCCGGCTCCGACCACCAGTTGCACCGGTACCTGCAGCAGCATCATCCAGGCGGGTGGACGATGCAATGAAAAGGCCTGAATTAGAATGGTGGTCAAAATAACCGCCATGGGGTCGTTCAGGCACGATTCCACTTCAATCGTGCGGCTGATTTTCGTGTTAAGCCGCAGGCTGCCGGCGCGTAGTACCGAAAACACCGCTGCGGTATCGGTGGAAGATACCACCGCGCCGATCAGCAGGGATTTGGTCCAGGTTAAACCAAACAGATGAGCCGCAACCGCCACCAGCGCCGCGGTAAGCGCCACGCCAAAGGTGGCCAAAATCGAAGCGGGCAGCAGCACACTTTGCACCTGGGCCAGGGACGTGCTGAAGCCGCCTTCAAAAAGAATTAAAATCAGGGCCAGCGTTCCGACGCGAAAGGCAAAGTGGTAATCGGTAAAGGAAATTCCCCCCACCCCTTGCCTGCCGGCCACCATGCCCAACACCAGCAAAATCAACACCGCCGGCACGCCCAGCCGATCGGCGGTACGACTGGAAAGCACCGCAATGGCCCCCAGCAGCCCCAGTATCGCCAGCAGCAAAGCCGTTTCCATAGGCTCGCCCAAACCAGGCGCTGCCGTGGCCGCCATGCCCCAGTGTTTCAGATGATCCAAGTTGCCAAGCCAAGCGACTATCATGGCCGCTATGTTAATCTGAAGTGTGAAAAAATGGGTACCCACAGCGCCAACGAAGCGTAAAATCGGTCGGCGATCCTCCTATCCGCAAACTGCGGCGGTGGGGTCTGTGCGTATTTGGCTAATACCCATTCGGATGTGCCTGAAACCAGCGCCATGCGGATCGCACAATTTCTTCCAAGTCGGTGATTTTCGCTTTCCATCCGAAATCACGGGCCATTTTGCCAGGATCGGCAAATAGTTCCGGCGGGTCACCGGCGCGGCGTGTGACTTCACGCGTGGCAATGTTGGCGTTGGTCACCCGCCTGCATACGTTGATGATTTCGCGCACCGAATACCCACGTCCTACCCCCAGATTGTAAAACAAACCGCAACCGGGCTTCAGGTTTTCCAGCAATACCAGGTGGGCCTCCACCAGATCCCATACGTGGACATAATCACGAATGCAGGTGCCGTCGGCGGTGGGGTAATCATGGCCAAAAATATCCACCTGCGGCCGCTGCCCCAAGGCCACCTGCAATACAATCGGAATCAGATGCGTTTCCGGACGATGGTCTTCGCCGATGCTGCCGTCCAACGCCGAACCGGCGACGTTAAAATAACGCGGCGCGGCAAAAGAGAGTCCTTCCGCCTGCGCTGTATCCTGCAAAATGCGCTCCACCATCCATTTGCTTTGACCATACGGACTGATCGGGCGCTGCGGCATATCTTCGGTAATAGGTACATGGTCCGGCTGGCCGTAGGTGGCACAGGTGCTGGAAAAAACCAATTTTTTGATCCCGCATAGGTGCATCGCGTCGAGCATGCTGATGGTGTGGGCCACGTTATTGCGGTAATACTTGCGTGGATCTTCCACACTTTCACCCACGTAGGCATTGGCGGCAAAATGCATGACCGCCTCAATTTTCCGGGCTTGGAACACCGCGGCCAATGCGGCCGTCTGGCCACAATCCAAAGCATAAAACGCCGCCTGCCCATGCACCGCCGCACGATGGCCATTGGTTAAATTATCAATGGCCGTTACCTGATGGCCACGCCCCACGAGCAACTTCACCGCATGAGAACCGATAAACCCCGCTCCACCGATTACCGCAATATTCATAATATCCCCAAAGCCATGGTGACCATTCCAATTTAGTCTATACGTTAATCTCGACGGGCCATGGTGTAAAATGGTAGAGTGAAGCATGGCCGATGCGGCTGCGAGGCCCGCCACGCTACCCCGGTTTTACCAAGGAGCTGCAACATGTTTGAAATGGACCACGTGGCAATTCAAACGGCCGATATCCCGACGGCCGTGCAATTCTACCGCGACAACTTCGGAGCCACGGTTTTGTACCAAGACGCAAGCTGGGCGTTTTTGAAAATCGGCCAGGGCAAGCTGGCCCTGGTTTTGCCACAGCAGCATCCGCCGCATGTGGCTTTGCGCGTGAGCATGCAAGACTTACACACCATGGCGGAACGCTGCGGGCGCACCATTGCCACCCACCGCGACGGCACTCAGGGCATTTACCTCACAGACCCTGCCGGAAACGTCACCGAGTTAATTTATTACCCGCCGGGCTATGTGGCACAGGCCAAGGACGCGTAGATGCGGTGTCGGCCGCTGCCCATTATGACCTCTCCGGCCAACCACGCCGCCCAGGCGACACATGCCCGGCTCTTTTCCGCTAGATCAGCCGCTTTGCAATTGCACCTCGCATTCGAGGTGTATTCCTCTGGCAATCGTGGTAACACCACGGGCTGGTCCGTGCCACAAAAGGCACCGCTTTTTCAGCGGAGGCTAACTGGCAATGGGGGCTTGGCCGGAGCCTGAGCTGGCGTCGCCGGTGGTAATAGCGGTGGAATCGCTGCGTCCGCCGGAGATCAATACCACGCCCAGCGCCGCGGCAAGCACGACATCGCCGCCAAGGCTGATGGCCAGGCGTCGTTCGATAACCGTGGGTTCATGAGCCCGTTGCCACACCCGGCCAAAACAGCCGCAGGGCTGCGGGTGGTGCTGGAGCATATCATGCACAATAACGCCGGAAAAAAATGGAAAACAGCAGCACGGCTGCGGCGGCCGCTTGAGTTTTTTCACGTAACGGCGGATCGTACCGAACTCAAACCCGCGGTAGGTGTAGTTGCGGCCATTCCACCGCAAGCCTTTTTCGATGTGCCGGGAGGTAACAATTCCCAGCGATTTTTCCACGGTTTCCCAATGGCCAAAACGGTGCCATTGGTAATAGCAGGTTTCCGCGATCACCGCCGCCCGACGTTTCTTGGGAATCTTGCCGTAATTGGCCACCACCCATCGCAATAAAAGCGTGTAATCCCGCCGCGATTGCACCGCCCAGCGGGCCGGGGCGCGGTGTTCCAGCAGGTTCAG
>JABEVA010000076.1 GCA_013044065.1 Phycisphaerae bacterium | reverse complement strand
ACCACGATCGCCCTGGGTGCCAACTATGCCCGATACCTCGCCTGCCATCCCGGAAATGTGGTTAACCCGACCACGCTGGTTCGGGAAGCCCGGGCCCTGGCCCGAATCACCGGCTTACGCGTGGATATTATTGACCATAACAAGGCCCGAACTCTGGGCATGGGTGGGCTGTTGTCGGTCGGACAAGGCAGCGTTTCACCGCCGGCTTTAATTTTGCTCGAATACAAACCCTCCGCCATCACGCGCGTCGGCAGTTCCCCAAAACCTGTGGTTTTGGTGGGCAAGGCGGTCACCTTTGACACCGGTGGTATTTCCATCAAACCTGCGGCGGATATGGGCCTGATGAAATTTGATAAATGTGGCGGTATGGCGGTGCTTGGAGCGATGAAGGCCATCTCCGCTTTGCAATTGCCAATTCCGGTGATCGGGGCAATTCCGACAGCGGAAAACTCTGTGGATGCCATGGCGTACCGCCCCGGCGACATCATCCGCATGTACAATGGAAAAACCGTGGAGGTCACCAATACCGATGCCGAAGGACGGCTGATTCTGGCCGATGCCCTGAATTACGTCTGCCGGCGGTATCACCCGGCGGCGGTCATTGATATGGCCACACTTACCGGTGGAGTGATTGTGGCCTTGGGGAGTGTTTACGCCGGCCTGATGTCCAATCGCGAAACTCTCGCCCAGGCGCTGCAAAGCGCCGGCACGTACAGCGGGGAATGGCTTTGGCCGCTGCCGCTGCACGATCGCTATGCCGCATTGCTGGAAAGCCCCCACGCGGACATTGCCAACAGCGGCCCACGCGAGGCGCACCCGATTCAGGGCGGAATGTTCCTGCGGCATTTTGTTCCGGCGGAAATTCCATGGGCTCATCTGGATATCGCCGGAACTTCCCATCCCAAAAAGAATGACCGTTACCTGGTGGGCAAATCAGCCAGTGGCTTCGGCGTGCGTCTGCTGCTGGAATATCTGCGTCACCATCATGGCCAAGGGCAAGCGCCGGAAATCCAAAGGTAATCTTGCCAACTTTTTATGTTGAGGTATTCAATGAATCCATGGACCATCTTAATCACGGAGGGCTTGGAAGACCAGCCGCTGCACTGGCTTCAACGCCAAGCCCATGTGGTGGAGTGTTCGCCCCGTGATCCGGTGCCACTCCAGGCGCATCTGGCCGCCGCCGATGCCCTTATCGTACGCACCTACACCCAGGTGAATGCCGCGCTGCTTGCCAAAGCCCCTCGTTTGCGCGTGGTGGGGCGCGCCGGCGTGGGACTGGAAAATATCGACCTGCAAGCGTGCCGGGCCCGGGGTATCGAAGTTATCTCCACACCCACCGCCAATACCCACGCGGTGGTCGAATATGTTTTCAACCTGATTTTTAATCTCGGGCGACCGCTGGTTAACTTAACTTCACCCGTCTCACCGGAGGCCTTTCACCGATACCGTAAAACCATGCGGGGTTTGGAAATACATGGCCGCACCTTGGGGATTCTGGGGATGGGGCGCATCGGCACGGCGGTGGGGCGCGTAGCCCACGCTTTTGGTATGAACGTGCTGTATAATGATTTGCTTGATGTTGCCGCCAAGGTCACGTTTCCCGCCCAAAGTGTAGCCAAGGACGAGCTTTATCGCCAAGCGGATATTCTTACCATTCACGTGAGCCACCAGCCCGGCAACAAGCATTTAATCAATGCCGCAACGCTGGCCTTGCTTAAACCGACGGCTCTTTTAATCAATACCAGCCGCGGTGAAGTGGTGGATGCCGCCGCTCTGGCCGAGGCTTTGCGGGCTGGAAAACTGGCCGGCGCAGCGCTGGATGTGCATGATCCGGAACCACCTGGTCCGGATTACCCGTTATGGGGAATTCAAAAACTGATTTTTGCCCCGCATCTGGCCGCGCGCACACAGGGGGCCATGGATGCCATGAGTTGGGTAGCCCGGGATGTAGTGGACTATCTGCGCCGCGGCCCCAGCAGTGCGCCGGCCAAGCACATCCTTTAGGCTTCCCGACACAATAATTTGCAACAATTATGGCGCAGGAACTTTGCCCGCGGGCAAGGCCCTGCTAGGCGCATATCCGAATGTGTCTGTATAGAGCGAGCAACGCCGCCTGCGGGCCAAAAACCCAGCCAGAATAATCAAGTTATTTTATCGCCAAGCCTTAGTGCTTTTGCGCCCAGTCACCGCAGCCTATGCCGCCAATCAACCCCAGCCCCACAAAAGACAATGGTGCAAGCGTCGGCGGCTGGCCATGGTGCGGCAATGGTATCGACCGCCAGGCCTGCACGGCAAACTGAAATTGCATGAAGCGGATGGCCATGCCTGTGAAACCAGAATCCCAGCAGCCCCACGCCGATGCCCAGCACAAACAGCGCCATGAGCATACGCCGCAGTGGCCTGCGCCAGCGGAAAAATGTCACCAGACAACAGAAACACATCATGCCGGAATACACAATGGGAATCCATGGGAACAAATAGCCGTGTTTGATTGGCTCCAGATCTTCTTCGCGAATATCCAGCATCAACAGCACAAACGCCCCGGCCAGCAGCAAAACAATCAGCCGGGCCAATCGCCGTTGAGTTTGGCATTGCTTGGCTCTGGTGATGCGGTCATGTCGGGGCGTTTCAAAATAAATCCAATAACACCGCAGCAATCCCCGCTGCGGCCAGCTTCTCCCATCCCCATGCTTTCGCAGTAGCTTCCACTTGACCGCGACGAAAGCCTTCCCATGATTATACTGACCATCACGGAAGAGGTCTTCTATGGAGATTACCATGCAACACCGCGCCCCACTGGTTATCTTTCGACTCATCCTGATGACGGCGGCCTTCGGTATCGGCCGGCAGGGTCAGGCCGCAGCCGCTCAAACCTGGCCGTTTGTGCCGCCGAAAACCTTTGCCCCAGCCAAGCCCCTGCTGGATCTTCGCAGCCTCAATGAAAAGGTGGCTGGCGAGCATGGCTTTATTAAGCTCTCCGCCGATGGTCGCGGTTTTGTCCGTGGCGATGGCCAGCCGATACGATTTTGGGCCGTGGGCAGCTTTGCCGGAAATCTTAAAGGGTTTGCGGCCACGGAACAGGCCGCTCGATTTCTCGCCCACTACGGGGTGAATATGGCCCGATTCCATTGCACCTTGGCCCCCACAAACCCCGGCTCCCGCATTACAGATGTTAATGTGCATGCCCTCCACGCCTTATGGAAACAGGTGGCGGCCATGAAGCAGCAGGGCATTTACACCACCATTTCACCTTATTGGGCCGTGGCAGTGCATATCCAAAAATCATGGCACGTACCGGGGAATTCGGCCTCGGCCGCCTCGCTATTGTTTTGGGATCCCACCATGCAGCGCGGCTACCAGGCCTGGCTACGGGCACTGCTGACCCGCCCCAATCCGTATACCGGCATCCCCCTGGGAAAGGACCCGGCGGTGGCCATTATTTCCCTGCAAAATGAGGATTCCCTGTTGTTTTGGAATATGCAGGCCATTGTCAATGTGCATAGCGGTGAAACCGCGCAGCGACTGGAAATTGCGCGGCTGTACGCCCATTGGCTGATCACAAAATATGGTTCGCTTCACAATGCCCTGCTGGCCTGGAAAGGCGTCCATGCCCCCGGCGATGATTTTGCACACGGCGTCGCCGGCATGTTCCTCAACTGGTTTTGGACGCAACCTCAGACCGGAGGAATGGCGGTGCGGCTGGCGGATCAATTGCATTTTTTCGCCCGCGTGATGTACCACTTCAATAAAAAGATGGTGCGGTACATCCACCGCAATCTCGGTGCCCGGCAACTGATCAACGCCGGTAATTGGAAAACGGTTGATCCGTTGCTGCTCAATGATGTTGAACGCTGGACCTACACCGCGGGTAATGTGATGGCCGTCAACCGTTACACTACCGGCATTCACATCGGTCGCAATTCCGGATGGGCCATCCAACCTGGTGATCTGTATACCAATTTTTCCTGCTTGCTCCATCCACAATCCATTCCGGTGAACCTGAAACAGGTGATCGGCTTTCCGATGATGGTCACAGAAGGCCAGTGGGTGGCTCCGGATCGATATCAGGCGGAAGGGCCTTTTCTGGTGGCCGCGTACAGCTCGCTCACGGGCGTGGCGGGATATTACTGGTTTGCCATCAACCACCAATGGCAGCAACCGTTCAAACATCTCGCCCATAGTGTGTGGCAGCCGCCCATGGCCAAATGGCAAATCGGCACCCCCCAACAATTGGGCCAGTTTCCCGCGGCGGCCCTGCTATACCGCCGCGGTTATATCCGACCCGGCAAGCCCACCGTCATCGAACGTCGCAGCCTGCAAGGCCTGTGGAATCGTCGCCCGCCAATTATCGCCGAAGGAGCTGGCTATGATCCCAACCGCGATCGCGGCGTGACCGCCATGCGTCTGGACGCAAAAACCGCAGTCAGCCCGCTGGCGTTTCTCGTGGGACCGGTGCTGGTGAGTTACCACCACCGGAGCGGTCACAATTTTGTGCGCAACTTGGCCGCGTATATCCAGCCCCGGCGTGGAATTGTTTCCAGTGATACCCGCCAGATAAGCCTGAATTATCATCTGGGCATCTGCACGCTCAACACCGCCCGGGCCAAGGGCGTGGTGGGCTTTCTGGGTCGCCGGGAGGCATTTAATCTGCCCGGACTCAGGATCACGTGCCGCAATGCCTACGCCTCCATCTTGCTGGTTTCCATGGATGGCCTGCCCCTGCAGATCAGCCGCCAAATTCTGGTGCAGGTAGGCACCATAGCCCGCCCCACCGGGTGGAAAAGCGCCCCGGCCACACTGACTCTCAGCGGCAAGCGAATACCTGGATATCGCGTGATTTCCACCGGTCAAAATCCCTGGCAAGTGCGCAATATCAAGGCTTCCATCACCCTCAACAACGCGGTTATTCACACCGCCACGCTTTTGAACCCGGATGGTTTTGCCGCCGCCAAGGTGCCGCTGCAGCGCCATGGCGGCCAAATTCAATTGCAATTGCCGCCCGATATGCTGTATCTGGTGTTAGGAACCGCGCAAAAATAAGGTCGTGTTTTACGGCTGGTCCTTACATTAGACTCAATAGAAATCCGACCAGAGCCAGCCCGACCAGCACCCACACCACCACCAGCCACCAACGCGGCCAGCGACGCGCTTGATACGCCTCGGAAATGTATGCCCCGCAGTGCGGACAACGCGAGGCCTCCATATCTATTATTCTGTGGCACTCTGGACAGGGCATCGTGCAGCCCGTTTCCTCAAATTCCGGATTATCATCCGGCAATTCATCATCCGCATCATCAGACCAGGAATTATGTTGGGGACTCATCACCAATGCGTACCCTTGATGCACCGCCAAGCGTGCAGCTTGGCACAGGGTTTTTGGTCTGTCAAACCCACGCTCCTTTCTCGCCAACGATTCGCCTGCAGCATACCCCTTAATAGAGGGCGCAGCCGACGGCAGGGGCTACGTTGGACGCGCGGCGACTTCCAAGACCTATGCTCTCGTCACCACCATTGCAGTTCTCTCGTCTGCGAGCATTCAACTGCTTATTTTATAGGCAAAAGAACCGTTCTTTATTAAACCTTAACCAATTCAGACGCATGAAGGCCCTCTCTGACTGGTTTATTTTGACGTCCTGCCGCTCTGCACATCATTGGCACACCCTTTGCGTTGGCTACCACCAGCGTGTGGTTTTGTGTTATTTTTTTAAGGAGTTTTTCAATGACCCACCGACGCAATCTCAAGTTTACCATGGCTGTGGCCGCAGCCATGGCGGGAGCCGGGTTGATTTTATCCGGTCCCCTATCCGTTGGTGCCGCTGTCGGCACCGCCATTCCCGCCGCGGACACCACGGTCAGTTTGGACAGCACCACGGCACCGGCGACGCCCGCCCCGGCACCGGATACCAATCCGCTGTTGATGTATTCGTTGGACAAAATACCCGATGCCAATGGCTCGACCTTGGGTCAGGATTTGCAAACTGCCGGCATTAACATTTTCGGCTACGTGGAGGCCGGTTACACCTCCGACCTCAGTGGCCGCCCGGCTGGCGGAGTCATTCCAACCCGTGTCTTTGATACCGAGTATGGCAACCATATTCAATTGGATCAAGTCGATCTGACTGTCGCAAGGGCCATCAACTTTTCCGATCCCGCCTATATGAAACGCGGTTGGGATGTTGGAGGCAAGGTTGAATGGCTGTATGGCTACGACCCGGGAACCTCCGATAACATCCATCCCAATGGCCTGAATTTCTACCATAGTTATGCCACGCAAAATAGCGGCGTTACCAGTGCCATTCAAGACCCGATGTACCAATTCGATCTTGAACAGGCCTATGTCACATTGGGGCTGCACCTCGGCGGTGCCGGCGATCTGAAAATCAAGGCCGGAACTTTTGTCACCCTCCTGGGTGAGGAAACCATCAACCCGACCACCAATTATCTTTATTCACACTCCTATGGATTCGGGATGGCCATTCCGTTTACGCAAACGGGCGTGCTGGTCGGCTATTTTCCCAACAGTCAGTGGACGTTCTGGAATGGCGTCACTCGTGGATGGAATCAGGCTTTAAGCGACAACAACACCGGATTGGATTATCTGGGCGAAGTTAGCTACACGCCCAACTCGCAGTGGACGTTGACCGTGAATCTTTCTGTAGGCCCTCAAGATACCGGTACCAATAACCCGTACCGCACTGTTGTCGAACCACTGATTACTTATGTCCCGCCAATCCTCGGCAATAAACTCACGCTGGCTTCGGACACCACCGTTGGATACGATGGGGCCGGTAATGGTAGCAATGGTGGCTCTTCCGGGTGGTTTGATGAAGCTGTCTACCAGAGTTACAACGTCAACAGTTACCTCACATTCAATGCCCGTGAGGAATATTATTACGACGGTGCTGGCTTTACCATGGATGCCTTTGATTTCAATCCGCCACCCGCCGGCGTAAGCGTTCAATACGGTGAAGTCACCCTGGGTATGAAGATTACCCCTTTTCCCAACAGCAGCTTGGGGAAGAATTTCTATGTTCGTCCGGAAGTCCGTTTGGATATGGCTGACCACGGCGTGCTGACCAACGGCAAGCACTATCAGACCACGGTTGGTGTTGACGCAATTTACACATTCTGACGCTGGCTTGGGACAACTGTTTGTTTGCTTAAAAACTCACCGGCGGGGCCTTGGAAAAGCCCCGCCGGTTTCGTATGCGCCTT
>JABEVA010000075.1 GCA_013044065.1 Phycisphaerae bacterium | reverse complement strand
GCAACGGGCACCTCGCCGCGACCTTCATCTTTAACGCCAATGACCGCAGCGAGTAGCACCGCGGGATGATGCCGCAGGCAATCTTCGATTTCGCTGGGGGCGATTTTTTCGCCGGCCATGATAATCATTTCCTTTTTCCGGCCGGTAATGGCCAGAAAACCTTCCTCATCAATACGGGCGATGTCGCCGGTCTTAAACCATCCATCCGGCGTAAGCACGGCCGCGGTCGCTTCGGGATCATGGTAATAGCCGCGCATCACATTGGGGCCTTTAACCCACAGTTCTCCATCCTGATTTACCGGCAGATCCACGCCGTTGTCGCTCACAATGCGCAGTTGCTGATGGGGAATCGGACGACCCACGCAGCCGGGCTTGCAGGCCCACGGCGTGGATAAAGTAACAATGGGCGACGTTTCCGTTAAACCAAAACCTTCCAGCAGGGGAATACCGAACTGATCGCGGAATTTTTGCACCAGCGCCACGGGCAGCGGTTCGCCGCCGCTGATTGCATAACGCACGCTGGAGAGACTTTCCCTACTGGCACTTTTGCAATTGGCCAACAAGGCATACATGGTGGGCACGGCGATGAGCACTTCCACGTGATGTATTTTGATGGCTTCCAGCACCGCCGCCGGGTTGAAACGGGCCTGATAAACCACCTTGCAGCCCAGGCTCAACGGTACCAGAAAGCAGGCCATCAAGCCCAACGTGTGAAACATCGGCAACACGCCCAAAAAGGTCATCTGATCATTAAAACGGGCATGTTCAATGGCATCGGCGGCATTGGAATCCAGATTGGCATTGGTCAGCATCACTCCCTTTGGAACGGCACTGGTACCGCTGGTGTATAGAATCGTGGCCACGTCGTCGGGGCGGCGCTCCGGTAGACGCCGCCGCCACGCCCGGGCCTTCACCCGCGGCCACAGCGCATTGAAAGCCATCTCTTCCATCAAAAGCACCCGCATCCCGGCCCGCTCCAGCCCCTGGGCCAGTTCTTTGAAGTAGCCAATGGTAAGCACGTATCTTAAATCCGCCGCGCGGGCAATGAGCAAGAGTTCATCGGCCTTGAGCAGATAATTCAGCGGCACCACCGTGCGCCTGGTCCAGCGGGCACCCAGAAAAGCCACGGCGAAACCCGCCGATTGAGGAATAAGCAGGCCCACCCGATCCGTGCCGGGCATGGCGCGGTCCACAAACCCCGCCATCATCTGGGAGGCCAATATCAGTTGGCCAAACGAAACGCTTCGCTGATCGTCCACGATGGCGATCTCTTTGGGCCGCCGACGGGCTTGGTGAACGATTTTTTCCAGCAGCATAGCGGCTCCATGGCAGGGGAGGATATACCCTTCTGTCGGCAACTTTACCGTCCCCGCAACCGCGGGACAACAGTAGCCTCCCACCATGCCGGATACAGGCCCCAGACATGCCAGACGGTGTCGGGCGGATTGGCTATCCATCGCCGGTCTTTTCCGCTGCGCTGCACCACCCGGCCCTGGCCTCGGCGCTTGAACCAACGGCCTCCAGCAGATACCCACCAGCAGGAGTTTTCTGGTATTCTTCCATCATCAAGGCCGTGGAGACCTTCATCATGGTTCATGCAGACGACACGACGCCCCGCCCCGCCAACCGGTTGCGGGACTCACAAAGCCCTTATCTGCTGGCCCATGCCCACAATCCTGTGGATTGGTACCCGTGGGGTCCGGAAGCTCTGGAGAAAGCCCACCGCGAAAACAAGCCAATTTTTCTTTCCATTGGCTACGCCGCCTGCCACTGGTGCCACGTGATGGAACGAGAAGTTTTTGAAGACCCGGCCATCGCCGCCATCATGAACCAGCACTTCATCAACATTAAAGTGGACCGTGAGGAGCGCCCTGATCTTGACGAAATATACATGTTGGCGACGCAATTAATTTCCGGCAGTGGCGGCTGGCCCATGAGCGTGTGGCTTACCCCTGATCTCCAGCCATTTTATGCCGGAACCTATTTTCCGCCGGTGGATGGTTATGGCCGTCCGGGATTTCCCCAACTTGAAAAGGCCATCGCCGAAGCGTGGAAGAATCGACCTGCAGACATCCTCGCCCATGCCCAAACCGTGGTCCGTGCGGTGGAAGAGCATTCCCGCAGTTCCACCACCGTCGGCAAGGCGCTGAATTTACCTGAGACTCTTGCAGGCTGTATCGCCCATCATTGGTCGCGGTTCGATGGCACGTGGGGCGGCTTTGGTACGGCTCCGAAATTTCCGCCCAGCCAATTTCTTTCCCTGCTGCTGCGTTTGTTGGAACTCGACGACCGCGAAATGGGTCGGCCGAGCGGTACCCCACCGCGCGATGACGACAGCATTGCGGCAAGCAATCGGGCCCATATCACCACCATGCTCACGGGTACGCTTGATGGCATGGCGGCTGGAGGAATCCACGACCAAATTGCCGGTGGATTTGCCCGTTACAGCACCGACCAGCGCTGGCTGGTGCCGCACTTTGAAAAAATGCTCTATGACAATGCCCAGCTTGCGGGTATTTATGCTCGAGCTGCAGTGGTGCTGCGTCGCCCGGAATATGAGCGTGTGGCCCGCCGCACGCTGGATTTCTGGCTCTCCCGCATGACCGCCCCCGATGGGGCCTTTTTCAGCACCCTGGATGCCGATTCGCAGGGGCACGAAGGCCGGTTTTACGTATGGTCCGCCGATGAAGTTCGCCAAGTGTTGCCGAATGCGGCGGATTACCAGCTTCTGGTCCGTCACCTGGGCATTTCCGAGGCGGGAAATTGGGAAGGCACCAATGTGCTGCATATTGCCGAGCGGGTGGAGCAAATTGCCTTGGAAACCCGCGAAGATGCCGCCGTCTTGCAATTACGCATCGACGCCCTGTGCGCAAAACTCACCGCCGTGCGCGACCATCGGGTGCCCCCGGCGCTCGATGACAAAATCATCACGGGTTGGAACGGCCTGCTGATTTCCGCCCTGGCCGTTGCGGGCGCGGCGATGGGCGAAGCGAAGTATACGACCGCGGCCATGCGGACACTGCGTTTTATCTTTAGCCATCATGTCAACGCGGCCGGAGAGTTGCTGCGGGTCAGCCGTGGTGGTGTGGCGACCGCGGTCCCCGGCTTTCTGGAAGACCATGCCTATTTGCTGATGGGAATCATGGATTTAATTCAAGCCAGCACGCTGCTGCCCGAGGCCGACGCGGCGGCTTTACCCGTTTGGGCCAGCCGCTTGGCCACGGCCATGGTGGAGGAATTTTATGATGCCGCCGCCGGCGGATTTTT
>JABEVA010000074.1 GCA_013044065.1 Phycisphaerae bacterium | reverse complement strand
TCAATGCCCTCATCACGACCGCCATCGGCGGCGACGTGGCGACCCAGGTGCAGCAGGGCGAAAAGCAATTTGATCTGGTCGTCCGCCTCGAACGCCAATACCGGGATAACCCCGGGGAAATCGCCAACATTCTGGTGCCCACACCCGGTGGACCGCAGATTCCGCTAAAAGAATTCGCGGACATCCGGGTGATGAACGGGCCGTCGTTCATTTACCGGCAGGACAATTCGCGCTACATCGGCGTGCAGTTTTCCGTGGCCGGGCGCGACCTGGCCGGCGCGGTGGAGGATGCCATGCGGCAAATCAACGGCCAGGTCAGCCTGCCGGAGGGTTACCACCTGGACTGGGGCGGCGAATATACGGAGTACACCCAATCGCGCGCCCAGTTGAATATCATTCTGCCGCTGACGTTGGGTCTGATTTTCCTGCTGTTGTTCGCGCTCTACAGCAATTTGAAATTCCCGTTTATCACGGTGCTGGGCGTGGTGCTATCCGCGCCCGTGGGCGGACTTGTGGCGCTGTGGCTCACCGGCATGCCGTTCTCGGTTTCGTCCGGCATCGGCTTCCTCGCGTTGTTCGGTGTCTCGGTTCAGACGGCGGTCGTCTATATCTCCTACGTCAACGAACTGCGCCTCGGCGGCACGCCCCTGGCCGACGCCATCCGCGCCGGCGCGGTCCTGCGGCTGCGGCCGATCATGATGACCGCGCTGGTGGCGGCCTTGGGCTTGTTGCCGGCGGCCTTGGCCACCGGGGTGGGCACGGACACGCAAAGGCCGTTTGCCCTGGTCATCGTGAGCGGCCTGTTCACGCGGCTGTTGATCAGCATCTTCCTGATGCCGGCGCTCTACACCTTGGTCGCGCGTCCGGACGACCGGCTGGAAGTGTGATATAATCTCCTCAAAGCCAATGGGCCTTTGCCGATGGGCGCGGCAAATGCCGACCGGGTGATTGTAGCATCGCTTCGCGTTTTATTTCACGCCCGATTTTTAAACCGCCCGTCCAGTGCCGGCACAAACTGTCGCGGGGTACCAGAATTTGACATTGTTCAAAAATGTAATACTTTTGATGATCTGAATCATTTATCTCTAGCACATATTGTGACAAATCAACATTCTTTTAAACGAGTTAAAGCGGGAAAACGTGGTGCCCACGGCACCAAGGCGTGGGGGGGGTTGGCCGGGCTTGTTTTGACAGTTTGCGCGCTGCTTGGTGGGAACGTCCTGGGCCAAAGCACCAACGTTTATGTGGATCCGACGCAAAATTGGATCGGTTACATGAACTGGCAGCCCACCGCCCACACCCTCGCCAAATTCCCCGCTGACGGCGGAACCGGCAACAGTGTTTGGGGTACGGCGGATCTGCGCGCCAATTTTGACGCGAATGGCCTGGTCACCTTGCAACCGAACACGAACGTCTATAACCCGGCCAGCACCGTCTGGGTTAATCCCGATGGCACGGGGGCCAACCAAATGGACGCCAATTTCTACGTTCAAAATGACAGTCTCGCTGGCGAGACGGTGACCTTCTCCGGCAATCTCTGGTCCAACAGCCTGGTGCCGCCTTACTCGACCAATGTCACCGCGTTTATCAAGGATTTCAGCTCCAGTTACGCCTTGGTTGCCACAGCCACGAGCAATCTGCTGAGTGCTGGTCCCTTCAGCATCACGCTCGCCACCGCCGCCGGACATCATATTCAATACGGCTTCGAAATGTTTGGTCCGGACGCAAATCCCACCAATACGGTTGCCAGCTTGGGCGAGGTGCTGGTCAGCCGCAACGCGCCGCCGCCGCCCGCCACGAACCAGTGGAACATCGTGTGGGACGACGAGTTCAATGGCACAAACATCAATTCCAAAGTTTGGACTTTTGACCTTGGGAACGGTAGCTCGGGCTGGGGGAATAACGAACTGGAATATTACACGAGCCGCACCAATAACGCTTATGAGGCCGGTGGATTGCTGCATCTGGTGGCGCGGTCGGAAGCCTATGGTGGCAGTTTTAGTTTCACGTCTGCCCGCATGAAAACGCAGGGCTTGTACGCCACGCCCGCCTATGGCCGGTTCGTTTGGCGCGCCCGGCTACCGGCGGGAACGGGCATGTGGCCCGCCCTTTGGTTGTTGGGAAACAATATTAATGCGGTGGGCTGGCCCGCTTGCGGCGAAATGGATGTGGTGGAAAATGATGGCGGCAATCCCACCTTTGTCCAGGGCAGCCTGCATTCCAATAATGGGAATCCCACGGCCACCACGGGCTGCACCGTCACCAATTTTCATACCTACATGCTGGATTGGGAGTCCAATTCCATTTCCTGGTATGTGGATGGCGTCCCTTACGAAACCCAAAGCGGCGGGGCGCCTTTTAATGCCCCATTCTTTTTCATCCTGAACATTGCCGTGGGGGGTGATTATGTCGGCGATCCTTCGGCGGCCCAAATCAACGCCGGCACACGTTTTCCGCAGGAAATGCAGGTGGATTATTTGCGGGTCTATGAGCTCACCCCGCTCCTGCAAATCTCCACCCGGCAAAACAGCAACGGCCAAACGATGCTGACCTGGCCGACGAATATTGTCTGCCATTTGCAGGCGCAAACCAATTTCAGCGGAATCTGGTCTGATCTGCCGGTGACCAACAGTCCCTTCCGCCTGCCGGTTTCCAGCGGCAGTGCGCAAGTGCTTTACCGCCTGGCCTCGCCCTGAGCAAAAAATTAATCAAAAATGTGGCTCCAGCCGTTCCAGTCAATGGGGGTGGTGCCCTTCAACCCCTTGCTGGGGAATTTGCCCAGGTCGAGCTGAAGGAAAAAGCCGATGCTATTGGCGCCGCGACCGTGGGAACGGATGGCATCTATGCCATAGCCGTAATTGACGGCCACCTTCCAGCGATCCGAGGGCGAATGATACAGCACGCCGCCGCCAACCCCGTTCAACCAGTGGCCGGGCTGAACTTCGCCGGGCAGATAATCCACCACCGCACTCCCGAAGTCGGCATTGAGGTTCCAGCGCTTTTCGCGGTCAAGCGGCAGCAGGTAATTGGCATTGAACAACACAAACTGGCGCGCACTGATTTCCTGGTAGTAGTAGCCGGGTAAAGACAGCGGATATTCGGCGATCAAGGGCAGGAATCCTCCGAGCCGGTAGGCGCTGAAGCGGTCGGCGTCCAGGCTCGTCCCGGCGGTCAGCCGGACGTAAAAGCTCTGCTTGCTTTCGGGCAGGGTGTAGGCCAGCGCCGCCTCCGTCCAGAAAAGCTGGGATTCCTGGCGAAGATAATAAGGATTATTCGCATAACCGTAACTGGAGGGATGGCTGCGCAGGTGGCCTTCATACCAAATGGATAATTCCATCGCCAGCGCCGGAAACAAGGTCGGCTCCACGCCGCCATACCGGAGTCCGGTGCGCACGCTGAAATCGCCGGTGTCCTTGGGCACTTGAAAGCCAACCGCCGTCGAATCGTACCGGTCGTAAAGCGTGTAGTTCGCCGTTCCGCGCAGCAGGTAATTCAGCGGAATGAGATCGCCAGGGTTGAAGAGGTGATAAAGACTGCCGGAAAGCTCCACGTCATTTCCCGTAAATGATTGCCCCGGGATATATTGACCATCGTGAATTTCGTTGTAATCACCGGCATAACCGCCGCCGGCCACTCCCAGGCCGACATCGGTGTTTGGCCCCAAAAGGTGGCTAACCCCTAATTCGGAATCCAAATAAACGGGGGCCACGGCCAGCCGCAGGGTCAGGTTGGTGCGGAGAAAGTCCGGCTGGTTATGATAATAAAACGCGTAGGCCGCCAGGGGTTGTTCCCCCTCGAACGCGCCGTTGTAACCGAACTGGATCAAGTCGCGCGCCACCGGGTCAATCTGCGCCCTGGCCAAAAGCGGGGCGAGCCAGATCAGCCACAGGAGCACGCTTCGATTCACGGCGCTTAACTTAGGCAAAACCCCGTCAGCGGCAAGTGGAAAGGAGCGTTTTGCCGGGTCGCGGGAACCGGTGGACGGAGGGCAACCAATCATTGTTGTATCTCGCGCTGGACAATGGCGGCTTCTCCAAGCAAATTTGCTGGCGCATGCAGTCCGCCCGGACCGCTCAAGGCCAGCGTATTGAGCGGCAGGATAAATCATCGTGCCCGAGGCGGCCTGCCATCATTTGTAATTTTGAGCCATGACACCTGAGACCCTGCTGAAAGCCAAGAGCCTCGGATTTTCCGACCGGCAAATCGCCCATTTGACCGGCACCACCGAGGATGCGGTCCGCGCCGAGCGCAAGCAACGGGGGATCGTCCCCAGCTACCGCCTGGTGGACACCTGCGCCGCCGAGTTTGAGGCTTACACGCCTTATTATTATTC
>JABEVA010000073.1 GCA_013044065.1 Phycisphaerae bacterium | reverse complement strand
GGCTGGAGATATTGCATTGCAAAAATCGTCAGGCCGGCCAATACCAGCCAGATTGTCATCCAGATCCAACGGGCGGTGGCAAACCATTTGGCTGCCAGCACGTCGGTCGTCCGGTGCCAGCTTTGTACCAGCATATCGGCACAGATGATAGCCAAGGGAATATACAAGGGGAGGACGTACTGTACCATTTTTGTGACAATCAATTCAAAAATAATCCAGGAAGGAACCACCCAGGCCAGAAGAAATTCATAAGGTCCCGGATCGATGGCGATAGGTCCGCGCCGCCGCACCCGCCGCACCACGTGATAAGCAGCCGGAATCAACAGCACGCTCCACGGCCAGAATGTGGCCCAGATGACCAGCAGGTAAAAGCCCGGCGGGAAGCCATGGCTTTGCAGACCGGAGGTGGTTCGCTCCACTACATTTTGCATGACCATCTTTTGGATCAAAAGCCCATTGGTTTGAATCCAGGCCGCTACGAACCAAGGCCCAATAACCAGCAGCATCAGCGGAATGCCCAGCATGGGGCGAAGGGGCTGCCAGATTCTCCAGTTCGCCCGCCGTAGTGCACTTAGCATCAGATGCGGAAACTCCATCACTTTTGTAGGAAGTGGCAGAGATTTCCAGTGTTGCCAAGCCTTGCCAATGCCACCTTTCGCGATGGAAAGTGTCATCATGGTGACCAAGACAAAAATGGGCGTAACGCCCTTGGTCAGTACACCAAGGCCCATGCTGACCCAAAAAACCAGGGCCATCACCAGCGATAGTGGTCTGGCGGGCACAGGTTGAGATTGATTTAAAAACTCACCTGTTGTCAGGGGGCGAATGGTGGCAATGCGCAGGTGTACCCCATCGGCGTGGCCGGTGCTGATACGGAAATAATCCCACGCCCGCCACGCTACCAACATCGCCAATGTTGTAAAAAAAATCAGCACCGAGTCCGCTGTCGCCAGCCGTGATTCAGCCACAAACAGCACCGCCGTCCCCAGTATAAGGGACGACAACAGGCCTGCAATTCTGCCAAAGCGCTCGCCGGCCATCCAATACGTGACCAGAAGTGTCAGCATGGCGAACACCGCACTGGGCACGCGCGCGGCCATGCCGTTGACTCCGAATATCCGGTAGGCAAAATCCATCAGCCAATAAATGATGGGGGGTTTATCGGGGCGCAGCACCCCATCAAAGCGTGGCACAATAAAATTGCCGGAACGCAGCATTTCGCGAGCGGCTTCGGCAAAGCGCGGCTCATCCCGGTCAAAGAGTGGAATGTGGTGCAGGCCGGGTAAAAAAAGAACCGCTCCGAAAAAAATAATGAGCAGCACATCTTCCCAGCTCCACCATTGCCGGGCATCTTTTATTTTGGCTTCAAGCATCCTGTATTTTCCGCCTTTACCTTACCTTGACACATTACAGGTTTGGCAACTATAAGAGTTTTGGGCGCGAAGAGCCAGTGCCATGACGTTTTGCATATGGAGATCAGTATGAAAAATTCGAATAGCAGTGGTGCGGAGCAGATATGTCCGCCACTGTGGTATCAAGGAGCTCCCATTCATTTTGATTCCGCCTGGCCCCGCTGGATTAAATTGTCGGTGACTTTGGTTGTTTTGGCGCTGAGTTTTTTGATCGATCATCGGGCGGCCGTATGGGCCTTTCACACGCATTTGCACTTAAAATCGGACATCAAGCTGGAAATGACCATGTTGGGCCAATATGGCCAGTGGACCTGCTCTATTCTCGTGATCCTGGCGGTGGGCATGTTGGATAAAGAGGGCCGCAAGAAGGCTTTGGCGATTGCCTTGGGTTGCCTGGCGACGGTTCTGGTTTGTTATCTGCTCAAGGGAATGTTTGGCCGCACTCGACCTTGGGCATACCACAATGGAGACTGGTCGTTCATGGGGCCCGCGTATGGCTTTGGCAACGCCAAGTACCAATCCTTTCCCAGTGCTCATACCACCGGTTCCTTTGCCTTAAGCGCGGGGCTGAGCTGGTTTTATCCACGGGGCCGGGCACTTTTTTATGCGTTAGCTCTGGACGTGGCATTTCAACGGGTTCTGGAACATGCGCACTTTCCGTCCGATACGATTGCCGGGATGATCCTGGCAGTAGTCATTGTGCGCAGTGTGTTGTATTACGGCGTGCCGGGTAAGGTTATCCATGCCTTGCCGCTGGAATGGCAAAAATGGTATCTGACCGCCAATGTTGATTTACCGACGGAAGCGGCAAGATAGGCCTTCGGCGGGAATATGCTGGCAGCCGTGTGTCGGATGTGGCACCGAGATAAAGAAAAAGCAGGTCATTATGGCAAAACTTATTGACTTAAACGGAACTTGGAAATTGCGCTGGGATGATGGGCAGCGCGGCGATCGGCTGCCGCGGCTGCTGCATCCGAATGCGGATTTGAGTCGGGCCTGGGATGCCGTGGTTCCCGGCGATGTCCATCTGGACTTATGCAAAGCGGGCTTGCTAAGCGAACCGACGCTGGGGCTTAATGTACTGGCTGCTCGGTGGGTGGAGGAAACGTTGTGGCACTATCGGCGAACGTTTCACTCGCCAAACTTGGCCGCCGATGAGCATGCGTGGCTGGTGATGGAAGAGCTGGACCTGGCGGCCGTCATTTATATCAACGGCCAAGAGGTGGCTCGTCACGCCAATGCGTTTTATCCCTGCCAGGTGGATGTAACCAACCACTTGGTGGTGGGTGAAAACATCCTGGTCATTGATATTGAAAGCGGGCTATTTCACGCCAGAGACCGCTCCGCCGATGGGCTGGGCTTAACCATTGATAATCACCTGACCAAACGGCCTTGGCTGCGCAAGCCACAGTTTTCCCATGGCTGGGATTGGTCGCCACGGCTGCTCAATGTCGGGATTCATGGTCCGGTTCGATTGGAAATAGTGCGGGCAGCGCGGGTGGAGCAGATTGCTTTGCGCGGCGATCTATCGGCGGATATGCAGACGGGCATTATCACGGCGGTCGTATCGGTGACAGGACTGCTGGAGAAACCGCTTACCGGCGAGCTGAGCCTGTACGTGCATGAAACCAGACAGCGGACCCGCACATCGGTGCAAATTGGCCGGGGTGCCAATCGGCTTCAGACCGACGTGGTGGTCGTATCTCCAAGGTTGTGGTGGCCGGTGGGCCACGGCAACCAGCCAAGGTACACCGTAACCGCGAATCTGGAGGTCCAAGGGAAAAGTATAGGCAGAACCACCCGTCGGATCGGCTTTCGGCATGTACGCGTCAATCAGGAAAAACACCCGGCGGTCGGCACCTATTTCATCGTCGAGATCAATGGCAAGCCCATTTTTGTGTAAGGGCGGAAACTTTGTGCCCGCGGATGTGATTCCGGCACGTATCGATGCGCAGCGTTACGAGGCACTGGTGGACCGGGCGCTGGAGGCAAATTTTAATTTCCTCAGGGTTTGGGGAGGAGGCATCTATGAACATGACTATTTTTATGATCTGTGCGATGCGCGGGGTATTTTAGTCTGGCAGGAATTTGTCTTCGCGTGTGCCAAATATCCAGTCACTGATGAGAAATTCCTGGCGGATGTCAAAAGGGAAGCCACCTATCAGGTTCGACGGTTAGCCCATCACCCCAGCCTGATTGCCTGGTGCGGCAACAACGAGATGGAACAGGGAGCCTGGGAATGGGGCTACGAGCATGGCCAGGCTTTTCCGGATTATGCTCTATTTCACCTCGTATTGCCGCGACTGTTGCAAGCCGAAGATCCCGGACGCTATTATCAACCGAGTTCTCCATTTTCACCGGCCGGAGCTTCGCCTACGTCCGATACCACAGGCGATCAGCATCCATGGTCAATCGGATTTCAGAACAACGGCTTTTACGGCTACCGAACCATGGTATGCCGTTTTCCCAGCGAGGGCGGTATTCTCGGTCCGGCGGCGCTGCCCACTGTGAAGGCCTGCGTGGAAACTGGGGCGCGGCGACCAGGATCATTCGCCTGGGAACTTCATGACAACGGCATTGCGTCCTGGGGTGACGGGCAGCCCTATCCAGATGTGATGCTTGAGCATTGGCTGGGAAAGTCACTAAAGAAGATGACCTTCGAAGATTATGTTTACTGGGGTGGCGTGGTGCAGGGCGAAGGTCTGGGCGAATACATCCGCAATTTCCGACGACGCATGTTTGACTCGGCCGCAGCCATCTTCTGGATGTACAACGATTGCTGGCCCGTGACACGTAGTTGGACTATTGTAGATTACTACCTGCGGCGTACGCCTGCATTCTGGCCGGTGCGACGGGCTATGGCCCAGTGTATTGTGGTAGTGGTTCGCCAAGGAGACACCGTAAAAATTTACGGGGTCAACGATGGGCCGACGTGTCGCGGCAGCCTGCGCTACGGTCTGCTGGCGCTGGCGGGGGAGTATCCGCTGGACCGCACGCAGAACGTCACGCTACCTTCCAACACCAGCATTGTGCTGGCGGAGTTTAGCGCCCGTCAGTGGGATAAGCTCGGCCAGACCACCCACGTCGGGTTTGCTCTGCTCCGTGATGAAGCGGGCCGCGAAATAGCACGCGACCGGTTAATGCCGGCTCCTTTTAAGGATATGGGATGGCCACGGGCCCGGCTTCAAGTTCGACTGCGCCAGGGACAGGCCATTTTCAGCAGCCGCAGCTTTGTCTGGCGTGTGTGCCTGGATTTAGATGGCGAGAAGCCATGGCCAGACAATTTTTTTGATGTTTTTCCCGGTGTGCCTACAGTATTATCATGGTCACCGCAGCTTGGGAAGCCGCGGGTATTGCATATCGGCAACGACCTTGTGCGGGGACGTCAAGATAACTCCGGCGGTTGATGGAGTGCTTCAGACCAGATGGCGGAGGTATAGTCGCGGCGCCATACTTTGCTTATGCTTGTTAGGCCCCCTGATGCGATCTCTGCGCCGCCGGCAGGGTGCATGTATTGCAAGATAGGCCACGGCGGGTGGTGTTGACTGGGTGTATTTTCACGCCGAGGAATTTCGGGACCGTGGTTTAAGGCAGTGGTTTCTGGATTTTCGCGGCGCGGGCTTGAATGCGGCGGTGAATGAGATACGTGGCTGCCGCGACGATAAGTGCCGCAATACCCGCGAGCACGACAATGTGTTTGATCCGGGCGACCTCCTGGATGACCCTATGAAATTGCGCCGCGAAGTGATAGCCGATGAAAATAAAGGTTGGCACGCTCACGAGTGCGGCCAGACCATCAACAATCACAAAACGCAGATAGCGCATCTTTGAAACACCGCAGAGCGCAAAAACGAGGGCGCGTATTCCCGGGATGAATCGACCCACAAATAGGGTTAGATTGCCATGTTTGCGAAAATGCTTTTCCAGGATAAGACGCCGTTTGGAACCCAGGGCCTTGCGAACATGGCGGGATAGGAAGTTATTGGCATCGAGTCCGTAACGGCCCACATACCAGAGAATACTGTCGCCGCAGATCACGCCCAACATCCCCGCGGTAATCATCAGGAGAACGGAGGTATGCTGTGGCAGGGGGCTATACTTGGGACTACTGAGATAGCCGGAAAACATGAGTGGCACGTCTTCGGGTATGGGCAGCCCCATACCACCCGCCACCAAAATCGCCGCCAACCCGAAATAGGTAAACTGCTTTAGTAGGCTCGTGAGCAGTGGAACTAAATTTATCCAAGAGAGCATGCCATCGCCCGGGAACGCAAAAAAAACAATTTTACCGCAGAGATAGTATGCGGTCCAGAGAGCGGTTCGTTGGTTTAAAAGCGAAACAGTCGCGACTCATGGGGTTCCAGCTCGAGCGGCGAATCGGACCGGGGCCAAATTGCCGGTTGATGGTTCCAAGCATCGTGGGGCGAGGATTTTTCAGCCGCAAGTTGTTCGAGTAAAACGGCCGGAACATGCAATCGGCGTGGCCTGGCACTCCAATTGAAAGAGCCCAGAAGGATTTCGCTATCGCCCTGAGCAACCCAGAGGGATGGAGGATCGGCAGCGCGTCCCAGAGGAATGTCGGCACACCAGACACGTCGTGTCGGATCGGAGAGTTCCAAGGCTGCATT
>JABEVA010000072.1 GCA_013044065.1 Phycisphaerae bacterium | reverse complement strand
GAACATCCGGGGGTGTCGGCGGCGGCGCGGAATCCACATGAGGGATTTTTAAAGCCGTCAGCGATGCGGTGGATGCCGCAGGGCGATCGCAACAGCAGTTGATTCGGGCGGGCATGGAAGCTCGCGATGGTATCTGCCGGCTTATCAAGCAAAATACGATGCAAAATGCCCAGGAATGGGGTCGATTGGAATTAGCGGAGACCAAGGTCGGACGGCTGGATCATAAAATTGCCAAGCTCAACTTGTTGTCCAAGGTGCCCGGAGTGGAGTTTCTGAAATCCATCGCGCACAGTGGCGACAACGGCATCGGGCTGGATGAGCCGGCACCGTGGGGCGTCATTGGGGTGGTCACGCCGGTGACGCATTCCATACCGACGCTTAGCGCCAACGCCATCAACATGATCGCCGCGGGCAACGCCATGGTGGTCAATGCGCACCCTTCGGGTTATCGCTGTGCGGCCGTGGCGGTGCGAACGTATAACCAGGCCATTGCCCGGCAGTACGGCATTGAAAACCTTATCTGTATGATCGATCCACCCACCTTGGAATCGGCCAATGCCATCTTTGAACATCGGGACATCTCCCTGCTGGTAATTACCGGCGGTCCGGCCGTGGCCCGTGCGGCGATGGCTCAGAAAAAGCGCGCGATTGTGGGCGGGCCGGGCAACCCACCGGTGGTGGTGGATCAAACGGCCGATTTGGATCGGGCGGCGCGCAGCATCATTGCCGGGGGCGGCTTTGATAATAACCTGCTGTGTATTGGTGAGAAAGAGGTATTTGTGGTGGAAAGCGTGTTCGACGGCATGATGGCCGCCATGGCCAAGGCGGGTGCGCATCGCCTCGACGCGGCACAGGTGGACCGTCTGGCCAAGGCCGCTTTTGCATGGAAAGACAATCATCACACCGTAAACAAGGATCTGGTGGGCAAGGATTGCACCGTGCTGGCGACCGCTGCGGGCACTACGTGCCCACCGGGAACGGACTTGCTCTACGGTCAGACGGATGAAGGCAATCCGTTTGTGCCCGAAGAACAGATGATGCCTTTTGTGCCCATGGTGTCTGTGGCCAATGTTGATGAGGCGATCGCTCTGGCCCTGAAACATGAACACGGTTTTGGTCATACGGCCGTCATTCATTCCAACGATCTAGCAACGATTACACGTATGGGCCGGGCAATGAACACCACCCTGTTTGCGGTCAACGGTCCGAGTACCGCGTGTCTGGGGATTGGTGGTGAAGGCTATCCGAGTTACACGGTGGCCACACCCACCGGCGAAGGTGTTACCAATCCGTTGACTTTTACTAGATTTCGGCGGCTGTCGATCAGCGGATCGCTGCGCATGGTGTGAGCCATGGGCTGGAAGGCCGCCGGGGTGCTTGGGATGAGGCCTGGAGAATGGTAATTCGATGACCGATGTGGATGCCAAGCTGGTTGACCAAATCACCGCCGCAGTGTTGCAAGCATTGGGGCGTAGCGGGGTGGGTGATGCAGCGCCGGCGAGCATTCATGCCCCCATTGGTACCTGCGCCGGTGATTATTCCAAGTTTTCTGAGCTGGCCGCCGACGGGGCGCGGCCATTGGTAGTGGCGGCGGCACCAAGCGTCACCGCGGCGGAGGGAGCCACAGGAGGCAAGGCGGGTGTCTCAGGGTTGGTTCTTGCGGGCCTGGTCACGGCGAATCGACTCAAGGGCCTGCAGGGAACAGTGTTGTATCTGGCGGCGGGGGCCAGGCTTTCACCGCTGGCGATGGATGAAGTGAAACAGCGGAAGCTGCGCGTGGAGCGGTTAGCTGGGGATGGCAGCAGCGGCACGCCCGCAATTGGGACAACCCAGGCTGGAGCTACCTGGTGCTGCTGGGTGCAGGGACACTGTGCCACGGCGGCACGGGTGATGGAACAATATGGTGGAAGACCGATTTCTGTGGCCAGTGTCGGCAACAGTAAGGAGAGTTTGCCACGTGTGATTCGGCGGATGGCCCGCAGTCTGCGGCAGGGTGAATTCAGGTTGGCGGTGGTATTTGTGCTCACAGCGGGTGTGGCGGCCTGTATGGCCAATCGGTGCGAGGCGGTGCGGGCAGTGGTGGGGACCACGATTAAGGGCGTAGAAGAAGGGGTGGCTGAGTTAGGAGCCAATCTGCTGGTGATTGAATATCCACAACATGGATACCAGGCTATGGCGGGCATGCTGGCAGTGTTTTTGAGGTCCACGGGGGCAGCGCCGCCGCTGCTGGAAAGGGAACTGTTGGGTTTGGCCGCAGACACCGAAGTCTAGGCCGGACGGTTGGAGTTTTTTTAAGGTGTTGGTATGAATACGCAGAATCAGTTTCAAGTCAGGCGTGAGATGTGTGATATCGGTCACCGGATATGGTTGAAGGGCTTTTGCGCAGGCAATGAAGGCAACCACAGCGTACGCATCGCCGAGGACCGAGTATTGTGCACGCCCACCGGCGTATCCAAAGGTTTTTTAACCCCGGATCAAATTACTGTGGTGGATATGGACGGCACTCAGATCGACAAACACAACGTGATGAAACGCAGCAGTGAGGTGCTTTTGCACTTGCAGGTATACAAAGCGCGTCCGGACGTGGAGGCGGTGGTTCATTCCCATCCGCCCCATGCGACAGCCTTTGCGATTGCCAATATCCCCATTCCAGAGGGGATTCACCCGGAGGCGGAAGTGTTTCTGGGAAAAATTCCCATGGCCAAGTACACGACGCCGAGCTACAAGGAGCTTGGAGAGTCGGTGGTGGCACTGATCAATAAGCAAACCAATACCGTGATGATGGCCAACCATGGTTCGGTGAGTTTTGACAGGACGTTGATTGGCGCATACTACAAACTTGAAATTCTTGACGCATATTGCCGCATCTTGTTGTTGTCCCGACAACTCGGCAAGGTGAATCAGCTAACACGCGACGAAATGGTTGATCTGCTGAAGGTGAAGGAGAAATTCGGCTTACCGGATCAGCGACTGGCCTGCGCGCCTGGAGGATGCATCGGTGCGGAAAACCAGGCGTTTCTGGCCACACTGGATGTGCATCCGCAGACGGCCTGCGCCTGCGCGGACGGACAGGTGCAAAAGCCCCAGCCTGTGAGTCCGGAGAAAATCGAGGAAATGGTGCAGCGCGTGACGGATCAGATTATGGCTTCAATGAAATCGTAGGAATGTCGGATGGAGGGCGGCCCTGGGCCGGCCTGAGGTCCAAGTGATGAAAGGAAGACATGATGAAGGTAAGCATTATCGGTGGTGGGGGGCGGGTGGGCTCAAACGCGGCCTATGCTCTGCAATGTGCGGGTTTGGTGAATGAAATTGCCCTGGTGGATGCCAATGCGGATGTGGCGGCGGGTGAAGCTCTGGATCTTCTGCACGGCTCGTCCCTGGCTGGAGATCAGCGCATTTACGCTACGGATAATAAAGGCGTGGCGGATTCGGATATTATCTGCATTACCGCCGGGTTGCGGCGCAAGCCGGATGAATCGCGACTGGACCTGATCAACCGCAATGTGACGTTGTATAAAGGGATTTTGGATTCGCTGCGCAGCGTGAATGTGCGCAAAGATGCGGTGTTTTTGGTGGTTTCCAACCCGGTGGACATTCTCACCCGACTGAACATTGAATATTTGACGTGGCCGGAGAAGCAAGTGCTAGGCTTGGGCACCGTGCTGGATACGACGCGTTTTCGTTCGCTGATTGCCGCGGCGCGTAACCTGCCGCCGACGCAGGTGGATGCGCTTATTCTAGGCGAACACGGAGATACCATGACGCCGATCTGGTCGAGTGCGACAGTGGCCGGGATGGCTTTGACCAAGTTGCTGACGCCGCCACAACAGGCGGATATTTTCAGCCGCACGCAGAAATCGGGGGCGGAAGTGATTCGCCTGAAGGGTGGTGCGGGTTATGCGGTGGGCTTGAGCATTGCCCGCGTGATTCACGCTATTGCGCTGGATCAAAAGCTGATTCTACCCGTGAGCAGCCGGATCAACGGCACCTACGGCATCCGGAAAGTATGTCTGAGTTTGCCAACGGTGGTGGGACGACAGGGCGTCGAGGCGGTATTGGAGCCGGAGTTGTGGCCGAAGGAAATTGCGGGTCTTACGGCCAGCGCTCGCACATTGGAAGAAACCTGGACGAAAATATCGGGCAAATGAGCGGTCTCCGCGGGCTGCTTTTGGGAAAACCTCCATGCTGATTGTGGAACGCCAGCAAAAGTTGCTTGAGATGATTCGTCAACGGCAAAGCTGTGACCTGGCAAGTCTGGCCGCGGACTGTGGGGTTTCCGTGGCCACAGTGCGGCGCGATGTGGAATCCCTGCGGCAGCAGGGATTGGTGGAAACACCAAGGGGCGGAGTTGTTTTTCGCGGGCGTGCCGCGCCACCTTCGGCTTTGGAAGAGCGGATGAATGAGCAGGTGGCGGCCAAACTGGCGATCGGAAAAACCGCGGCGGGTCTGATTCAGCCGGGAATGACGGTCTTTTTGGATGGCGGATCGACGATGCATTACATGGCTGTGCAGATCGCAGTCCGTCCGCTGCAAGTGGTAACCAACAGCCTGACCATTGCTACGCAATTTGCCAATGACGAGCGGGTGGAACTGATCATGTTGGGTGGGACGTTGTACCCGCGTACGGGTGTGATGGTGGGGCCGCTGACGATGCAGTCGTTGGCCGAAATCCATGCGGATTTAATGCTGTTCTCCGGTGCGGGCATTTTTGGCAACGATGTGTTTAACTCCAATATGGCCATGGTGCAAGTGGAAAAGCTAGCCGTTGCGCAGGCTGCTAAGCGTATTTTGCTGGCGGATTCGAGTAAATTTGGACGCAAGGGGCTGGCCCGCGTGTGTGCATGGACGGATCTGGATCTTATCATCACGGACGCCGACATTGCCGCGGATTGGTCGTCACTGTTGGCGGATCGCATACGAATTGCACCGGCGTGAGCGCGGCGGCGGGCATGATGAATGGGTGGGGGCCAGGCCATAGAAAAAATGTCGCGCGCAGTTCGGCGGGTGGGTTGACCAACTGGTGGCATAGCGTGTTGGTGAGAGACCTTGGCGGGAGGACGTCCGGAAGTCCGGTTCTCGGCATCCCGCATTTCCACGCCATCTCAAGGCTTAGGGACCGGGCAAGAATAACTTCACCCCTTCCGGCCTTTTGCCTGCTGGCCTCGGTGTTCGCTCATTGCAGACACACCGGCGGGGTATGCGCGTCGCCAGCGGCCAAAATTTCGGACAAAACTTCAGCGCCGTAAAACACGCATTTATTTGTGCGCGGTCCCTTAACTTCCTTTCCGGCGGTTTTTAACTTGGTTGCATCGTCGCCGGCATGGACCGTTCTTCCAAGGCGCGGCGGAGGCGGCGCAACGCCCGCGTTTCCACCTGGCGTATCCGTGATTTGGTAACGCCCATTTTTTCCGCAAGTTGGCCAAGGCTCATCGATGCTCTGGCCGGATCGAGTCCGAAATGGGCGGTGAGAACCTCACGTTCCCGGGGCGGCAAGCTGCGCATGGCTTTAACGGCCTGACCCTGCATCAGGATTTGATCCACAGTTTCCGGGACCGCATCAGCATTGTCATTATCAATGGATTCCAGCAGGCTTTCCTGGCCGGTGACGAGGCGCTTATCCGCCAAGCCGATTTGCTCGGTGCGGCGGCGGGCATAATTTTTCATCAGCGAGTAGGACAGATACGTGCTGAATTTAACGCCGCGCGAGAAATCATAAGTGTCGATGGCCCGCAACAACCACAGCGTGCCGTCGGAAACCAGTTCCGACACATCTTTGCCGTAGCGCTGGTGTTTGCGCGCCACATATACCACCACCCGCAGGAAGTTATGGACCAGTTGATTTTTTATGGATGAGGCCTGAGCGAGCAGTCCTTCAACTTCCGATATCTCACTCGATCGGGCTTTGGTGAGATCCAGATTTTGCTGAAGATGTCGGGCGCGATATTTGAAATAGTTCATGCGCCGGAAGGCATCAATGACCAGCGGTTCGGGCATGGGATCTTGACGAAACATTTCCGATAAATGCGGGGGTAACCCCTGCGGTGGACGTCGCCACGGCTCGGCATCGCCATCGCTGTCCGCCAGCGCTCCGATGGACGTAAGCGCGGTGGCGGCATGGCGAGCTTCTTGAGCCAGAGTGCCAAGGATTACTGCGTCCGCATTGGGCAACTCAAACAGGGCGTTATCGATAAAATCAATCGGGCTGCTTTTAATGCGTTGGGCTTTTTCCAGTCCTACCACCCGGTAAATGCTTGAGCGGGTGCGGCCGTAGCGATGGGCTAAGTTGGGCACAGAGACGCCGCGGTCGAAACAGTTGGTGATAATCTGCCGGTCTTGTTGGCGCAAGGTTCCAGTCGCATCCGGGAAAATCGCCAGATCAGGATTGGCTCGATCATGCTTGCGGATGACGTAACGAATGGTTTCCGGACTGCGAACCATGCGGCGGGAAATTCGCCGGGAAACGGTTTTGAGATTGCAGCCACAGCGTTCCACCAGCCGGCGTGCTCGGCGAATGATCCATTGTCGATCTTCGTCGGTGAGCTGACGAAAGCGGGCGGCGGCCGCGATGTGCAGGGCATTCTTGCGGGCAAAGCTTTCCACGCAGGATGCTCGAAAACCGAGGCGCCGTGTGCCATCCGGGAAAATATAGCGCTGCGCGACCAAGCCCTTGGTTCGCCATCGTTGAATCGTTTTGCTGGAGACCTTGAAACGCCGCGTGATCTCATCTTGAGAGAGCACCGGCTCGTCAATTTCTGACGTGCGAAGGTCCAACATGTCGGAAAGATATTCCACCAACTCGGCCAGATCGGCGAGCAACACGCGGCCCGAGATGGGCGCGTCATTCGATTGGCGAGGCCGGAACCCCGTCAACCGAAACACTACAAAATCCCAGGGATATTCTTCCACCGGATTAAGCTGCTGCAAAAGATCACAGGCGGCAGCCACCTGCTCCCGTTTTTTTTCAGCAGGACTAAAGGCAAGTTGCCTTGCCAAGTCAAAAATTCTGGAATCAAGCCACACAGCAAAATCTCCCGTAAAACCACTGTACCCCACTACGGCCGCTTCCTTCCACAACCAATAAAGTTACCCTGTTAACAGACTCCACGTTCCGCAAACATTTCTTCTTTGGCCACTTCCATGGCGTGACGTTTTTTAGACGTGCCTCATTCCTTGAGGACCAGCGTAGTTTAGTCGATGCGGGGCACGTTGGCAAGCGTGTGGAACATAATTTTTTCCAAAAACGATGTAAGTCATTGTAAAATATGCACATACAATGCACAAGATTTCCACATTTTGTGGCAAAATGGCCGCCTAAAGGCCGGCCAGCGGCGTTGATTTTCGCCATTTTTTTTCTCCAATGCCCGGCTGGGGTTTGTCCAGCCATGTGCATCTGCTGGCTGTACAGGGCACGGTGCCAGTTCCGAAGTGAACCATGATGGAAGGAACCAGACATACTCTCTCGCTCTACCTCTGTAGAAACCGCGCGGAACTTGCTTTGTTACGGTAAGATCGCCGGGAATGATCGCTCCGCTCCAACAAATTCTGCTGATTTTTATTATCAGCGCTTATCGAGCAGTGGGTGCCGTGACTTCCGGGCATCTTTCTCCATGGGCAACCTTATGGGTCGTCCTTAGCGGAAATATGGCCTTGGTTTTGGCAGCGTGGCAGTTTCGAAAACGGACGCTGCGCCGAATGGATCATGCCACCGATCCGCTGGCGGTTTTGGGCACGTTTGAGCAAAATCTGCAGCGGTTGCGGTCGATGAGCATTGGTTGGTTGGCGCTTAATTTGTTCTTCATGGATTGGGGGCGGTTGGTGCGGGAAGCACGGTGGCGCTTGCCGCACGGGACTGCGTACACATGGATTCCGCTGGATCCCATCATCTGGCTGGCTTTACCGGTGCTGGTGTGGATATGCTTTTGGCTGGCCCAATACGGTCCGGAGGCCTTGGTCAACGCCAGAGAGGCCGCAATATCGGGCTGTCATGGCCGACGGTTTCATCCCATGCCCACACGGTTGCAGTATGTGATCCTGCAAATGCGGACCAATTTATATCTTATTTTATTGGTGCTGATGATCTGGGCGATGCAGCGCGGGACCACCCGTCTGGCCGAGCGCGTCGGGCTGGAAAATTGGGCCTCGGCGATCGGCCTGATTCCGGTGCTGGTGGTACTGCTGCTTGCGGGGAAAATCCTGAGTATGCTTTGGAGCACGGTTACGATGCCGGAAGGGCCCTTGCGCCGGCGACTGCTGGCCATGGCGCAGCGCAGCGGCATTGTTTTTTCCGATGTGCGCATCTGGAACACCCACCATCGCATTATCAATGGTGCGGTCATTGGGCCGATGCGGGTGGCCAGGTATGTGATTTTGAGCGATGCTTTGGTGGAAAATCTCTCCCCGGGTGAAGTGGAAGCGGTTTTTGCACATGAATTGGGCCATGGTTATCACCGCCATATTCTTTGGTATCTGACCGCCATTTTGGCCGCATCGCTGGTCAGTGCCGGCCTAAGCAGCCTCCTGCAATTGCAGTATCCGCAAGACCCGCAGTTATGGGGTGCCATGACCATGCTGGCGATGGTGTTTTTTGTCGTTTACGGCATTTCCCGGATCAGTCGACTTTGTGAACACCAAGCAGATTGGTTTGCAGCGCAGCGCATGGGAGAGGAATGGAGCCTGGCGGCGGGCCAGGTCGGAGGCCAGGCGGAGAGTTCTTTTCCGGCAGTTACGCTGCGCCCACCGGCCGCCCAGCGAGTCGTGGAGGGCGGATTATTTTTGACGCCTTGGCTGATGGACCATTCGGTCGGATCTGCATCTGCGGAGTCGCCACTAGAGCGAGGTGCCTGGGCTTTTTCCACCGCGCTGCGGCGGGTTGTGGAGTTGTCGGGTCGATCACCCGAAAAACCGGGATGGATGCATCCAAGTGTCAACCAACGCACGCAACTACTGGCCAAGCTGGCGGCTTCACCCGATGCGGTGCGGCGGTTTGAAGGTAAAATGAAGCGGTTGCGGCAACTCATTCGGTGGGGGCTGCTGATAGGGTTGGTGAGTGTGGTGATGGCCGTGGCTTTAGCTTCTGCGGCCAGGCAACCGAGCGTTTCACCCATGACATCGCCGGAAAAATCAGCACGGCCGCCCCATTTTGTGCATATGTCTGGAGAGTGGATGACAAGGAACACGGCCGTGGGCGATGAGCCGGTGGAGCCGGCGCGAGCGGCCATCGCGGCCCCCCTGGCGCAATGAATCGGCTTGAATCCGGCAGGCGACGAGCACTGGGCGGTGGCCACGAAAGCCGGCCAGCTCCGCTTCCAGAAAGCCAGACATTTTTTTTCTTGCTCAAAAGGCTTTTCACGGTTAATGTTTACAGAGTATAATACCCCTGCTTGGTGGTGGAGCGGGGCCGTAGGGTGGTTTTTTAGCGCCGGGTGCGTATGCTTTAGGTTAGCTGTCCCTGATGGGGCAGCGGTTTAAGGAGTGTGGCGGCATGAAGATACACAAAATATTCGGTTATGTGATGGCCAGCGTTGCTGTCACTTGTGGCGTGGCGCTGATGTTGTCGGCGGTCGGCGCGCAGGCCCGCCCGTTGGCACCGCGGCCGGCACTGGCCTCGCGTAGTTGGCAGCTTCATTTTAGTTTTTCCAAGCCGCAGCGCCTCAGGGTGGTAGCAGGCCATGGCCATCAAGCGCATGTGGTCACGTGCTACTATCTGCGTTACACGGTGGTGAATAACACGGGCAAGGATATCTTCTTTGTGCCGCGTTTTGATATGGTGACGGATACGGGCCGCATTATCCCGGCGAAAGTGGATATCACGGGAAAGCTGTTTGGGGCGATTCGGCATCGGACGGGTGATGCGTTTCTGATCAATCCGATGTTGGTGGCTGGTCGCCTGCTGCAAGGGAAAGATTACGCCAAAGATTCGGTGGCGGTGTTCATGGGGTTAACCAACAAGGATCGAGGTTTTAAGATTTTTGTATCCGGTTTGAGCGGGGAAACGGCTGTGCAAGCCGACCCTGTTACCGGCAAGCCTGTGGTGCTGCACAAAACACTGCTGCTGCATTATTCTGTTCCCGGAGAGGCCATTAACATGAAACCGCATCCGATACTGTTGAGTAAAACCTGGGTTATGCGATAAGGTGCTGGATCGGGCTGGTTTTAGCTGGTCACCGTAAGCCCATGGAAGTCAATGAGAATGCAACTTGGTGAATACTTTCGCGTCTGAATAACGGGTGAGCTAGGCAAGCGCCCGGCGAGCGTGTCGCTTTTTGGATCATTGTGCAGGAGTATGTCATGAATATCATCTATATTATTTTGCTCATCGTGTTGTTTCTATTCTGGGTGCTGATGTTGGTTGATGCGCTCAAAATCAGCGATGGGCAAAAGGGTCTATGGATGGCAATTATTGTGGTGCCGCTGCTGATTGCCGCAGCTTTCCTTTTTCTGGTTCCGGCGTGGAACTATTGGGCCCCGCTGATTATCATGGATTTGGGGGCTTTTGCGTATAATTTCATCAAACGCGGCAAGTAATGGGATGTGGCGGTCGTGGCCTGTTAAGTTCCAAGCGGTGGGGTGGTGACCATGGCGTGGGTTTATAAAGGTGCACGCGGAGTTGGTTATGGATACTTCGTTTCAAGGGCATTTTTTGATTGCGTCGCCAACGCTTGGTGATCCACACTTTTTTCGGGCGGTGGTGCTGATTATTCAGCACGATGAGAGCGGTGCGTTGGGGTTGGTCATCAATCGGCCATTGCATACCACCGTGGGGGAAACGTGGAGTCGCATCAGTGATATACCTTATGACAATGATGCACCGCTATATCTGGGAGGGCCGTGTGATAGCCCGCTGATGGTGTTGCATTGTCTGGAAGAGGCCGGAAAGATTGAAGTAATACCGGGCATCTATTTTACCGCTGAAGCCGAGGATCTCAACGAATTGGTTCGCGACCAGTCCTCGCCGGTAAAATTTTTTGCCGGGTCAGCCGGTTGGACCAACGGGCAGTTGGAGGAGGAGATCAGTGACGGCGATTGGCTGGTAATGCCGGCAATGGCGGAACAGATATTTGGCCGGTTGGAAAATCAATGGCGTGTGCTTACTCGGCTCATTGCGCGGGTGGCTGCAGTTCCGAACTTGAATCCAAAGCTGATTCCGCCCGATCCATCTGTCAACTAAGTGCTAAGTGGGTAGCTGGGTTTGTAGTCATGCGGGATAGTGGGTAGGATGCTAAGGGCGGTGGGTTGTGCCGCTGCGCAAGAATTAGGGGACGTAGCTCAATTGGGAGAGCACCGCCTTTGCAAGGCGGGGGTTGCCGGTTCGAGCCCGGTCGTCTCCAGTCGGTGGTGAGCCAAGCTTATTTTTAGCATGGATTTCCTGCTCGTGCCCATCAGGAAGGTACGCGCCGGGCGGTTAAACCCTGTATCCAGTGGCTGCGGCTGCTGCCAGTAAGCCGGCCGATAAGGCGACGAATTTTTCCGCTGTATTGCATTCCAGGCGGCCGAGCCGGTGATTTCGAGAACCTTAGTGCGATTGCAGGCATACCTACGAGCGAGACGCGATCGAGATATGCCTGGAGGTCTGATTCGCTAAACCGCTCAAGAAAATCCGCTGTGGTTGAGACATTGAACTTCAGAATGGATTTGATAAGTTCAGCTTTTTCCATACGCGCATCCTTGCCAAGAGCAAATCATTCAATTCATTCCGCGAGACCAAACCTTTATCCATAAAGGCGTGGCCGGAACTGGCTCCGAAATCTCTTTCAGGCGAGGTGAAAAATTTAAGGTCGCTGATAACGGTGCGAATCAACCCGTCGAACCGGTTGCCCCACCAAGCCTGACTTGTTTTTATCGGATGGACGGACGGTTGACTTGAATAAAAATCATCAGCCTGAATGGTTCGGGATTATAGGACTATAACAATGGTTGGCTTTTTCCATCGGTTGGAGAGGGCGTTTGGTGTTCATTCGCAAAAACACCAGACTTTGCCTAGAATAACCTTCCATGCGAAAGGTCCTTTTGGAACATCGGCGGCATTTTTTTCAACGTCTATGGGGGCGGATATGTTGGAGGCTCAAAAGCGCGGGAACCTGCCCGCCAGCGGTACCGGCAAAAGCACCAGCTACAGACATGGAGGATTGTAGCAACCTTCGCCGGCGGCAGCGTTGGTACAGGCCCCACCTGTCTGGGCGGCACCCTTGGTTATGCCGCAGCGTTGTGATGTTGGCCGTGGTGATAGTGGCGTTCTACGGGTCGCGTGCTGATGCCCAATCGGCGGTAGTGGTACCGGCATCCACAAAACCTGTAAAGCGTGTGGTCATTCCGCCGGGGCGATTGTTGATGGCTGGGAATGTACGCAGCGGAATCTGGATGGTTGTGCCGACATGGTTTGGAAAGTCCGGCCATCGGCCAGGGTTTGTCATATTGCAGCATTCCCTTAACCGCCAGCAAGGGGGCGACGATATATGGAGGCAAGTGAATCGGCAGGTGTTGGTGGGCGTACCCCGGGCCATGGCGGTACTGGCCGGAACTGTGGATGGCAAAGAAGTGTCGTCGGCCTATGTGATGTTTTCCGGCGGCCTGGTGTGGGCGTATGGCAAAGATCTGCAGCAGAGCCAAGCCAGTTTGCCTCGGTCCTCGCAACCCGTGGCCACCGTAGGAAACGCGGGAGGGCTTTATGCGTTGGTATGGGGGCGTCCCCCAATGGCCGCGTCAGACCGATCGGCAGCGGCAAAATTCAAGCGGTTCCGGGCTAGCGGCAAGGTGGTTGTCAGGCCGGTTGCAGGAACGGTTTTGGCCAAACCGTCGGTCACCTCCCAGCCACAGGTGCCAGCCAAGCCGGTGGTGAATGGTCGCGGGCCGACCACTGCGCCGGCGGCTTTGCTTCGCCCCGCCCAGTGGTTGTTGTATGAATTTAACGGTGTTCGGTGGCATTACATTTCGGCACCTGGCTTGGCGATACCGTTGGCGAAGGGCAGGTTGCAAAGCACCGGAATAACTTTGGTCTGGCAGGCGAACCGCTTGTGGGCGTTTTGGAAAAGTCCCCAACAACGGCAACAAATTAACGCCCAGTATCTGCCTGTCGGTAAACAAGAACCGGCCAGGTGGTCGCAGGTGTTGGGCTGGAATACCGGATCGCCGCTGGGCACGCTTTTGGCGTTGAGCGTTGACGGCAGGCTGCTGGTGCTGTGGGCGTCAGGTGAGCCTAATGGCGACATGAAAATTCAGGGAGCCCAGGTGCAAGCATTCGGCAAAAAAGGCTTGGAGCCGACGCATGTATTCAAGCCGGTAGTGATGACTTGTGGACACCACGCCTTGTCTCGGGGGCTGATTGGAGCGGCCGCTGATGGCGATTCAGTGGCGGTAGTGTGCGGAACTGTCTCAGGGGTTTTGCGGCAAGTAACGCTGGACCGGCGAGGAAGAATAATTACGCCCACGTTTAAGCTCCAGCCCCGGCCGGCCAGCCCAGCCAGCCCGGAAAATATCCAATCGCTGATGATGGTGGCGTTGATGGTCTTATTGGCGCTATCGCTGTGGCAGCGCCAGCAGGTGCCGCCGCCGGGCACGCTGCCCAAGGGCATGCAAATAGCGCGGCTGTACGTGCGTATTCCCGCGGCCCTGATAGATTTGGCCATTCCGATTTGTGCGGTGGCCGTTGTGTTCGGTGCTTTTACCGAGCCTTTGTTTGTAGCCATGTTGCGCCATTGGACCAATGTCTATTCTTCTCCGGTGCTTTTGGCCCATGAATCCTCTATCTGGTGGATGCTGGGTTTGTACGTGGGGCATGTTGGATTGGGCGAGTGTATCTTTGGGCGCTCCATCGGTAAAGCGGTTTTTCGGCTGCGCGTGGTGAATATGGCCGGTGGTCGCCCGGCGGTGGGTCCGGTGGCCATTCGCAATTTTATGCGTTTGCCGGAACTGGCTCTGCCGGTCTTGCTGATTTTTATGGTGGTCAGCACGGATCGCCAGCGACTGGGTGATTTGTTGGCGCGCACGCTGGTGGTGCAGGTATCATGACAGGAGAATTGCATTGGTGACGATCGAGGAATTTCAACGCCATATACATGACAAATACTCTGCGCGCGATAAGCAGCGGGGCGGTGCTGCGACATTTGTTTGGTTTATCGAAGAGGTGGGGGAATTGGCCAGCGCTTTGGGCGGAACGGATCGCGTCAATCTGGAGGAAGAATTTGCCGATGTGTTGGCCTGGCTATGCACCTTGGCCAATATTAAAGACATTGATCTGGCGGCGGCGGTTGAGCGCAAATATCTCAGCGGCAGCGGACCGACCGGGTTTAAATAGATATTTTTGGCTTGGCCTATAACCAGAGCGGGGCACGCTATCCGCTTGTTCCTTGGCAGGCCCAAGCGCATACTGATGGAACTCGGTGGACCGGTACGCCCCGGATCACGGCGTTGCTTGGCGAAATTTCTGGAGGTCCCGAAACGCTAGGTTCTGGCGGTTTGGAGGTGGCTGGCGGATCTCAACGGACTGCGGCCTTGCAGGCCAGGCACCCGATTCAAGTCGCGATCAAGGCTTGAAGATGGGGGTGATCAAGGCGGATACCGACTGCGCAGGGTGGCGCATCAGATCCCTGTCATCTCGGAATCATCAAGAGTCGTCGATACAAGTTCCGTTGGCGGTCATCGTTTGATTTTTCAAGTCGCCCCAGCAACGCCTGCAATCCATCAAAGGTATCCACATCGTCTATCGGCGGAAGTTCTACCAAAGAAACAGGCAAGCCGTCCGTGGCACGCTGACGCGTCTGCTGGGCGACCACCGATGTGCCCCAGGTGATGTTTTCCAGCAATCTCAATGCGGACGGTTTTATGCCCAGCAGCGTGTACCCGCCGTCGTGAGCTGGAATCATTACCGCGTCATGATGTGTCAGGTTTTGTGCCGCGTGAAGAATATCTCCTGCCCGCATGTCCGGACTGTCGGCGCCGATAAATAATATTGCCTGATGGCCCCGCCGGAACAAGACCCGCGCCGCATCCGTGAGCCGCTTGCTCAAATTTCCATTCGATTGCACCAACAGATGCCACTGTTGTTGACGAAATTGGTTCCGGAGCGTCGTTGCTGTATCACCATCGTGCTGATCGATATATAAAATGGGTGTTATCAGCCCCGAATTCGCCAGATCCACTCCCATAGCGCACCAGTACCGCATGAATGCGCCGTGCACCGCCGCCGCACTCGCCGCGGAGAGCGGACCGATCATGCGGGTTTTAACGCGTCCGGCTCGGGGCACCTTCGCCACCAACACCAACGCCACGGGAGTTTTGGCAACCACCTCCCCCACCTCTGGGGCGGCCATGCCGCAAGCATCTACGTATTGTCTAAGCAAGGCCCAATTCCGCAGGGTTGCCCGAACGATGCCCCGGCTCCAATGTCGTGGCGAGATGGTGGCTGGGTGGTCTAGATAGGCCGGCGAGGCATACCGCTGCAGGGTCAAAGCCAACTCCAAATCTTCCAGGTGTTTTACGGCGGGAAATCCGCCGGGGCGATTCAAAAGCTCCGCGCGGAAAAACTGGCCCTGATCGCCATACGGCAATTCCAGCATTTGGGCCCGCCAGCGGTTGCCCCATTCCAGCAGGCGATATGGCCAGCCGGTGGCCATAATTGTGTGGCCCAGCGCACCACCAGGACAGCGTGGATGCCTGCGCAGGTAATCAATGATTTTGTGGCGAGTGCCGGTTTGGAAAATCATGTCGGCATGGGCAATCAGGATGACCTGGCAAGGTCGGTGCGACTGATTGGGTCGCAATAAATATCGCAGGCCATGGGCCACAGCCCAGCCGCGCCCCGGAAATGGACTCCTCAAGCTCACAGCACCAAAGTCCGCGCTCATCAGATCCTTCTCGCCATCGGCATGAACCACCACCAGCGGATCGCCGGAGAGCGTGAAGTCGCGCAAGCTAGCCAAGCATAGCTTTAGCCGATCGACATCTTGCCGACACGGAATTACCACCCCTATAGAAAGACGATTTGGGTCAAAATCCAAGCTGAAAGACTCCAGATCTTAGGCCACTACGAGGATGCATTTTAATCTAAAAATAGGCACTGCGCGCCGTGGATGGATTCCCCGGAGAATGGGGACCCGCAGAAGAGACAGCGGCGCGATGGTATAATACAGGCGGCTGCGGGAATGATGGCCGAACCGGCGTGTCGTCCCGCGGCGCTGGTCCACATACCGACTTGGAACATCTTGCCTATGAGTAAACTGGTGATTTCCTTGGTGGTGCTGACGGTGCTGATCGCGGGGGCAGGCGGATACTGGTGGATGCAGCGGCATCGCGGGATCACTTGGGCCAGGGTAAATGCCATGATTGCCGCGAAATTTCCTGATGTTCCGCAAATGTCGGTCGCGCCCCTTCAGGCGTGGCTCGCGGATAGTAGGCGTCCGCAGCCCGTGCTGCTGGATGTGCGCGGGCGAATTGAGTATGAGGTCAGCCATCTGCATCACGCCCGATGGATTAACACCGACGAATCCGTAGGCAAAGCGATGGCAGGCATACCGCACGATCAACCCATTGTAGCTTATTGCTCCGTTGGCTATCGCTCGTCGGCTTATTGCGTGCGACTGATGAAGGATGGATTTACTAATGTGCATGATTTAAAGTGCTCAATATTTGCATGGGCTAATGCGGGACTGCCGGTCTACCGAGCGGGAAAAATTGTCCATCACGTGCATCCGTATGACCGGCAGTGGGGCCGCTTGCTCAAGCGATCTTTATGGGAATTTGCTCAGCCGCCGATGCCAGCGCGATCCGTCGGACAACCATAAGCACTTATGCGGCAGGCGCTGGGGCGGCGTTCCACCGACAAAGTCCGACCACCAAACTTCCCAATCCGTGCCAACTCAATGTGCGCCATATCCACGGCCCGCGGCGGCGACGCAGGGGAAGACTCGGAGCCTTGAGCGAAGATATAAGGCCATTGTGACTCAGTTTGCATCAGATTTTCCTGCAACGTAGCGTCTTATGGCCGAGCCGCGCCCCGGCGGCTATCATGATGGGTTAGTCATGCGCGTGACGGGTTTCTTACAAACTTGAAAGCCATACCCTGCACATGACGCTGCGTGTGAGGAATCGCCTTAAGGGACGACCAGATGGCATGTTCGTATCCCGTGGGTAAAAGTTTCGATAGGCATGCTGATGCTATGATTGCACAGTCCGCATGAAGATCGCGATTGCGTCAAGGTTGAAACGGACGCCAACATTATAGCGCCCTGAAATGCAGGAGAATCAGATGCAAAAGGTGTTTCCCAAACCACTCTCGGCCTATCCGTGGTGGATAAGGATATTTTTTTGGCAGCAGCGGCGCAAATATGGCAAGGTGTTGGATCCAGGCCTGTTGTGGGGCCGCAGTCCCAAGGTGTTTGCCACGGTGGCGCTGCTTTACGGAGCACTGGATCGGCGGCATTCCCCTCTATCTCCGGTGTTGCGTTCGCTGGTGACGGTGCGCGTCTCGCAGATCAACCACTGCGCATTTTGCGTGGATATTAATTCCGCTACACTGATGAAACGAGGGATTCCTATGGAAAAGGCGGCGGCGGTGGCGAATTGGAAAACCGCCACCGCTGGAATGTTCACCGGGCAAGAGCAACTGGCGTTGGAATATGCCGAGGCGATGACCCTTAACACCGTCGATGATGCTCTGCGGGACAAGCTAAAGGCGTATTGGGATGACGATACGGTTGTTGAGCTGACCGGATTAATTGCCTTTCAGAATTTGTCCTCCAAATTTAATTCCGCATTGGATTTGCCGGCCCAGGGGTTTTGTAAGCCAAAGACTTCGAATTGACGTCAATATCGCCGCATGTGGTGGCAATCAGCATGGTGTGGGGGCAGCGCAAAATCTTGCCGTTGCCCATGTCCGACTGGTACAGGAATTGCCGTGGATACAAGACCGGACAAATATCTTAGCCCCAGCCAGATTGGGTTGCTTTTTACCGGTCTGGCTCTAATGGTTCTCTCGCTGGTGTTGGGGTGGCGGGCTGGTGACCTACCCCCGAGTTCGAACATCAGCCTTTTCGAACGTGGTGTGCTTGTCGCCGGCAATGTGTCTGCGGGCATGGGGTTTCTTCTGGCGTGTCTGTGCGTGCGGCAGCGGCAGCCACACTGGATGCTCTGGTGGGTGATAGCGGTAGGGGTGGCATGTCGCGTGGCTCTGGTGGTAGCGCCGCCGGTGCTGGCCACCGATGCCAATCGGTATCTGTGGGATGGAATGGTGTGGCTGCACGGCTATGATCCATGGCGTTATAGCCCGGCGGCGGCGCTGGATGGTGGCTACGGCGTGCCGACGGCACTGCATCAGTTGGCCACAGGGCACAAGCTGGTCATTGACCAAATTAATCACAACAGCCTTCCAACGATTTACCCACCGGTTAGCGAAGCGGTGTTTGCCGCCAGTGCGTGGCTTGCGCCGTGGAGTATGATCATGCTCAAGGTGTGGCTGCTGCTATTTGACGTCGGGACGGCAAGTTTACTATGGCTGATTTTGCGGCGACTGAAGTTACCGCCGTTGTGGCTGCTGATTTACTGGTGGAATCCGGTGGCGATTAATGCATTCGCCAATGAAGCGCATCTGGATGCGATTGTGGTCTTTTTTGTCGCGCTGTTTTGGTATTGGCTGATGGCCCGGCGAGCGATCGGTGCCGGGCTGGCCCTGGGATTGGCGATTGGGGCAAAGTTGTGGCCCGTGATATTGGTGGCGGTATTGGGGCGAAAGTACCTGCGGCACCCGCGGCAATTGTTGGCGGCAAGTATGGCGGTGGTGGCGACCAGTGCCGTGGTGCTGTGGCCGATGCTGGCCGGGGGCAGCGGAAATTTTACTTCGATGGCTGAATACGCGCGTTACTGGCAGGCCAATGACTTGGTGTACCGTCTGGTGTGGGAATTCTGGGGGAGCGTGTTACACTCATGGAATGACGCCCGCACTGCCTCCACGGCAACGGTGGCAGTCATTTTTGCCGCCGCTACGGCCGTGTTAATACATAGGCCTATCCCGGACCGGCAGGCGGTGCGGGTGGGGGTGCTGCTGACGGGACTGTTGTTTTTGCTAAGCCCCACACAATTTCCGTGGTATTACACGTGGCTGCTGCCAATGCTGGCAATAAACCCCCGCCCGTCGTTGTTGGCATGGTCGTGTACGCTGGGGTTATATCACTGGGAATATATTGGCTCGTGGGTCGTATGGGTAGAAACATTGCCGGTGATTATTCTTTTGGTAGTCGAAGGGCTGTCGCCGACGGTACGGGACTTTTTTGCAGTGCGGGTGTCGGCAGGGCAACTGGTGTCTCCGCCTGCACAGGAGCTAAAATGAACCCCAGCTTCCAAGCCGCCGATGAACTGGCCTCGCTTTCCATCATGGTCATTATCCCGGCACTTAACGAACAAGAGTGTATTGAAAAGGTGGTGGGGGCTGTACCGCAATGGGTGCGGAGGATAATCGTGGTGGATAACGGATCTACAGATGACACGCCGGGGCGAGCTGCCGCGGCGGGAGCCCAGGTCGTCCGAGAGCCGCGGCGGGGTTATGGCCGGGCTTGCCTTACCGGCTGCGCTGCGGCTACGGATGCGGATATTATCGTATTTCTGGATGGAGATTTAAGCGATTATCCCGAGCGGATGGAGCAGCTTGTGCGGCCCATTGCCGAAGATCACGCCGATTTTGTTATCGGTTCGCGTACCCGCGGCGCACGCGAGGCTGGGGCACTGTTGCCGCAGCAGCGGTTTGGTGGGTGGCTGGCCTGTGTGTTGATCCGGCTTTTCTGGGGGTACCGGTATACCGATCTGGGGCCGTTTCGCGCCATTCGGATAGCGAGTCTCAACAGGCTTCGCATGGATGATCAAAACTTCGGCTGGACCGTACAGATGCAAGTGCGGGCCGTGGTGGCGGGTTTACGGATCATGGAAATTCCGGTGGATTACCGCCGGCGGATTGGCAAATCGAAAATTTCCGGTACGCTGCGTGGTGTATTAGGGGCGGGAAGCAAAATTCTTTACAGTATTGGTCGCGAAGTGTGTGTGGCGCGCCATCGCGTCCGCCTTGGCCACCCGTCGCCTGAATCCTGGCGAGCAGGTTTATTGGATGACGTGCGGCGTATTGCAATACCGGCTTCCCTGATTGGACCGGCACGGGTAGTGGAGGTCGACGCGAAATACAGGCCGTTGCCACGGTGGCCAGACCGGCAGGCTTTCGGTGTGCGGAACCTGTAGGTACTGGCTCGAGGCTGCGGATAGTGAGGGCGCGGCTAATCATGTGGTCTCCCCGTGGATTAGTCTTCATCTGCTTAAAGAAACACGCAGTTCTGCGTTCACGGCAGGGGCAGCGGCGAGAACAAGGTCCGCAAGTCATTGGGTTGGGTAACCACCACAGCCATTCAATTTGTGGAAACCATGCGGAAATCTTAGCGCCGACCGATCTTCAAAATCGCGCCCAGCAGCTTCTTCACCCGTGGGGTGAGGCGCTGCCGGTTGTAGGCATCGGCGGCTTGTTTGATGATGGCGGCTTGCGTGGGATAGGGGTGAATGACCGTGGCTATCCGGTCCAGGCTGATGCCCGCGGTCATGGCCAGGGTGAGTTCAGATATCATGTCTCCGGCGTGGCTGGCCACCAGGGTAGCCCCGAGAATGCGGCCAGTTTTGGGGGCCAGATGCACTTTAAGAAAGCCGCGTGACTGGGAATCCAGCAAAGCCCGATCCACCTCGACCATAGGAATGTTGATGGTATTGATGGCGATGCCGCGTTTTGCGGCCTCCTCCGGGTACAAACCCACATGAGCCACTTCTGGATCCGTATACGTACACCATGGAATGATGAGTGAACTGGTTTTTTTACGGCCCCAAAACAGGGCATTCTGAATGACAATTCTGGCCATGACATCCGCAGTGTGGGTGAATTTATAGGGAAAGCATATATCGCCAGCGGCAAAAATACGCCGATTCGTGGTTCGCAATTGATCATCGACTTTTACACCCGAGCGCCGGTCATACTGTATCCCTGCGGCCTCCAGATTCAGACCATCCACATTGGGTGCCCGGCCAACGCCGATCAGGATCTCGTCGACACGCAGGCTGCCGGATTGATCAGGACACTCCAAGGCAATGATTTTTTCGGTGCCTTCCCGCGATATCCCCTTAATTTTGCAGCAGTTTAGCTGCACGCCGTCGCGCAGCAAGGCCCGTTCGACCTCAGCCGCCGCATCACGATCCTCCCGGGGCAACAGTTCCTTCTCTTGTTTCAGCAGCGTCACCATGGAACCGAATCGGGCGAAGGCCTGGGCAAGCTCGCAACCCATAGGCCCGGCTCCAATCACTGCGAGTCGCTGCGGCAGAGTTGTAAGCGAAAAGACATTTTCGTTGGTGAGATATCCAGCTTCCCTGATGCCGGGAAGGGGCAATTCATCCGCCCGGGCACCGGTGGCGATGACGGCCTTGCGGAAATTTAGTTGCCGTCCGTCAACCACAACCGAATCCGGACCGGAAAAGCTTGCCGAACCCAGGAAAACATCGATTCCCAGGGAGCGAAAGCGAGCGGCGGAATCGTGGCCGCTGATGTTGGATCGCAGTTTACGCATGCGTTCCATGATGGCAGGAAAGTCGAGGTGAACCGGGGTATCGCGAGCAATCCCAAATTCGCTACCGTCACGGGCGCCGGCGCAAGCACGGGCGGCGCGAATGAGAGCCTTGGACGGCACGCAACCTACATTCAGGCAATCGCCGCCCATTAAATCTTTTTCGATCAAAGCTACGTTTGCGCCGAGTCCGGCCGCACCGGCAGCGGAAACCAGCCCGGCTGTTCCCGCTCCAATCACCACCAAGTCGTACCGCGGCTTGGGGGTGGGATTGGCCCAATCCAGTGGATGAACATTGGCCGCCAGAAGCTGGTTGTGGGTGTCCCAGGGAGCCAAGGCGGGAATATCCTTTACGATGGTGCTGGAATCCATGAAAATCCTTTTGGTTATGGACGATTCTCGACGCTATTAAGCTGCCAGTTATAGATCATATAGGTTATGGCCGGGGGATGGCCTGCAGCGAGATCCGCCGCGATCTGCTTATTGAACCGCGCGACAAACTTGAGTACCGAACCGGCGGCCTGACTAAAATCTCCGGAATACCAATTATAGATTTCCGTCAGATGCAGGGTGTGGCCATCTTTGGAAAAGCGCACCCAGCGAGGGTTGTTGTTAATTAATATGGCCTGGCGTTGCAATTGGGCGTTGACCGTAGCGGCTTGGTAGGCATGGCGGCCAAGCTCCGGGCAGCCGATGGAGGCGCAGTTGATCGCAAAGTGAATGCG
>JABEVA010000071.1 GCA_013044065.1 Phycisphaerae bacterium | reverse complement strand
GTTCGCTGGTGCGACACCATTGAACAATGCACCCGTGGTGCCGATGCCGTCGCCCTGATTACCGATTGGCCCGTATTTGTAACCATCGACTGGCACAGCGTCATGCAATGGTTGCGCGGCAAGCACGTATTTGATGGCCGCAACTGCCTGGCCAGCGGACGAGTATCCGCCGCAGGGTTGCACTATTACGCCATCGGCCGGCCTGAAGTTAAGCCGGGTGCGGGTCGGCAAGGCAGTGTGGGCGTGATCAGCGCCGGCTGAAATGGAGAATCGTTTTGTCTTGCAAGGATTATGGCTATGGCGAATGGCGATTTTGCGGCCTATAAAAGTTTACGGGTTTTGGTGACAGGAGGAGCGGGCTTTATTGGTTCACACCTCGTCCGCGGTCTGCTGGAGGCTCAAGCCGAGGTAGCCGTCTTGGATAATTTCAGCGCCGGTTCTCGTTTGAATCTGCAGGAAATTTTGCCGGCCATCACCCTTATTGAAGGTGACATTACCAATCCATCCGACTGCCAGAATGCCGCCACGGGCCGGGCCATCGTCTTCCATCTAGCCGCATTGGGAAGCGTCCCGGGTTCCGTGGATGCTCCGATCAAATACAACCAGGTGAATATCACCGGTACGCTGAATATGCTTCAGGCAGCCCGGCAGGCCAACGCGCAACGTTTCGTCTACTCGGCCAGCAGCGCCGCCTACGGGGACAGCCCCACACTGCCTAAAATTGAAACGATGCCGCCGGCACCAAAAAGTCCTTATGCTGTCGGCAAACTGACTGGCGAATATTACGCGCGTGTCTATGCCCAGGTCTATGGCCTTTCCACCATATCCTTGCGTTACTTCAATGTGTTTGGCCCACGTCAAAATCCCAAAAGCCAGTATGCCGCGGTGATCCCCGCCTTTATCACCGCCATTTTGCGCAATGATCCGCCCGCAATCTACGGGGACGGCGAACAAACCCGTGATTTTTGCCACGTTGCCAATGTCGTTCGAGCCAATATGCTCGCCGGCATTGCCCCTCGAAATCTTGCCGGGGAAGTGACCAATATCGCCTGCGGCGAAAATATCAGCCTCAACGCCATGCTCGAAAAAATGGAAGGACTTCTTGGAAAAAAGGTCCATCGCAATTACCTGCCCGCTCGACCGGGTGACGTGCGCGATTCCCTAGCCGACATCACACTGGCGCACACGCTCATCGGCTACGAGCCAGTGGTCTGGTTCCAGCAGGGCCTGGAACAAACCGTCGAATGGTTCGCCAGCCAGACCGTATCGTGAATATAAGGCGGCCCCGATGGGCCAAGGAACACGTTTGTGCCGCTCCCACTTTGCGGGAAGTAGTCATCCAGCTTGGATGCAGCACAACACGCCAATCGCCTTGAAATGTATGCTCCCCACCGATAACATGACCTTGAGCCGGCTAAAGCGAACTTTCATCGGTACTGGAATGAACTTTTATGATCATCGTCACATTGCCTGACGGCGCGAAAAAAACATTTGAATCCTCCGTTATTACACCGGCTGAGGTAGCGCAATCCATCGGACCAAGACTGGCCCGCGATGCCATTGGAGCCATCCTTGACGGCACTCTTTGCGACCTTACCACGCCCATTACACGCGATTGCAGTTTAGCCATTGTCACCGCGAAAGCATCGAACCCGCAGGCCATGTACCTGCTGCGTCATTCGACCGCTCACGTCATGGCGGAAGCCATCACCCGTTTGTTTCCCGGGGTTAAACTCGCCTACGGCCCACCGGTGGACGAAGGTTTCTACTACGATATGGAACTCACCGAACCGATTCGTGACGATGACTTTCCCCGCATCGAGGCGGAAATGGCCAAAATTATCGCTGAAAATCGGCCCTTCACCCGGTATGAACTGCCAGCAGCGCAAGCTCTGAAAAAACTTCAATCTGAAAACAACCCCTACAAACTGGATAACGCCCAGCGTGCGTTAAACCAGGATGCCACGGTTGCTTTGAGCTTTTACGCCACCGGCACTCCGGGGAAGAACTGGGAAGATCTTTGCCGCGGCCCACATCTGCCTTCCACCAGCCGCATCGGCGCGGCGAAGGTAACCAGCGTTGCCGGAGCCTATTGGCACGGCGACGCCACCCAGCAACAATTGCAACGGGTGTACGGGCTGGCCTTTTTCACCCCCGCGGAAATGCAGGAACATCTGACCCGCCTAGAAGAAGCCAAGAAACGTGATCACCGCGCCATCGGCAAACATCTGGGGCTGTTCACCATTTCGCCATTGGTCGGCAGTGGTCTGATTTTGTGGATGCCCAAGGGCGGAATCGTACGCCAAGAGTTGGAATCCTTCATGCGGCAGGAACTTGATAAACGCGGCTACAGCGCGGTGTACACTCCCCACATCGGCAATATCAATCTTTACAAAACCAGTGGCCATTACCCCTACTATAAAGATTCGCAGTTTCCCACCATCAAAATGAAAGAACGCGACAGCGGCGATGAAAGTGAATATCTGCTTAAACCCATGAATTGCCCGCATCATATTCAGATCTATGCCGCTGAACCCCACAGCTATCGTGATTTACCCATTCGCCTGGCCGAATTTGGTACCGTCTACCGCTTTGAACAGTCCGGCGAACTTTCCGGGCTTACCCGCGTGCGCGGTTTTACACAGGATGATGCCCACATTTTCTGTACGCCCGAGCAAGTAGAGGCGGAACTGCGTTCCACCGTGGAAATGGTATTGCTGGCGTTTAAGACATTGGGCTTCGACCATTACCACTGCCGCGTATCCCTCCGCAGCCCCGGCTCGGACAAGTACGCCGGAGATCCAGCTTTGTGGCAACGGGCCGAAGATACCCTGCGCAAGGTGGTAAGAGAGGTGGGTATCACATCACAAGAAGCTCTGGGCGAGGCCGCATTTTATGGCCCGAAGCTCGACTTTCTGGTGCAAGATGTCATTGGCCGCAACTGGCAGCTTGGCACGGTACAGCTTGATTACGTCCTACCAGAGCGCTTCAAGCTTGAATACATCGGCAGTGACAACAATCGCCATCAACCGGTGATGATCCACCGCGCGCCTTTTGGGTCGATGGAGCGTTTCACCGGCATCTTAATCGAACACTTTGCCGGAGCTTTTCCGCTGTGGCTAAGTCCTGTGCAGGCCATGGTGCTTTCCATCAGCGAAAAATTTGTCGCCTACGCACGCCAGACTCATGCTCGACTGCGTGCCGCCGGAATTCGCTGCGAACTTGACGCCGATCACGACAAAATCGGTGCCAAAATCCGCCGCGCCCGCGAACAAAAAATTCCGTACCTTTTGGTGGTCGGCGCCAGGGAAGAACAAACCAATTCCGTTGCCGTGCGCACGCGAAAAGATGAAGATTTGGGCAGCGTGCCACTGGATGAATTCATCACCCGGCTGAACCGGCAAATAAGCACGCGGGCGCTATGAGCAACCGGCCGGTACCGCGGCGCTGATTGGATTGAGAGCTTTTATATAAACATCACGCGAGTGCTTTTTGCGAAAACGCATCTTACGGTAAAGAGCCATGGCCGGCGTGTTTTTTGCGTCCACCGCCACCGTGCAGACACGCAGGGAATTGGCCGCCAGTTGCCGCAGTGCCAGTTGAATCAGCGCCGTGCCCAATCCGCGGCCCCGCATCTCCGGGGCCAATCCCAGGTATACCACTTCAAGACTCTCCCGTGCTTCCACCTCTGCCAGAAGCAATACGCCGATGGGCTTGCGATCATGGCGCAGCAAAAACCACAAATTCTCGCGAAAGCGCCCCACCGCCTTGTGCCCACGCACCACATCTTCAATGCCCCGTAGACCGGTCAGACGTGGACAATCCAATGCTCCAACATAACTCTCTTCAATGGCCCGGCAAAATTGCGCATGATTTTCCGCGTCATAGGTTTCCAGAGAGACACCCGACGGAAATACGGCGCGGGGTGATAGCCACGGTTCCGATCGTTCCATGTACAGCAATGTTGCCAGATACTCGCACCCTGCATCCCGATAGGCCTGGGCCGAGACATGGTCCTGATCTTCCACAATAGCCTGGGCCAGACTCAGGCCTGCGGTTTGAGCGTCCTGGACGGCACCGGCGATACACAGGGATAGCGCCGGCAGTACTTGCGGATGCTCCCGTGGATCGGTGATATACAGGGATGCCACCCGCCCCGGAGTATTGACCCAAAGGCAGGCGGCAACAATCTCATCTTCGAAAACGGCCAAAACCTGCCGATGGATATCCAGTTGATGAAACTGGCCATAATGGCGTAAGGCTTGCAGTCGCTGCAGGAGCAGCGGAGACACCGCAGCTCCGTTGGCTGCCGCCGGACCGCCCAGCAGGCAACGCAGCCCGCGCTCAATTAGTTCCGGCGATTCCGGGCGAACCATCGTCACTTGTTTTACCACTGGTGCCATCACCGCCACAAAAAAAGAAGGGGCGCAAAACCCAAGCAACCGCTTTTTGCACCACGTCCGCCGCAAATGATATTGTAGCACTGCTTAGTTTCCACTAAAACGTCATCCCAATCCGTCCGTGCGCACCGACCGACGCTTGACATACGCGATACATTTGGTAGCGTCAAACGCGCAGCGCTGGCCCGAATGGCCGCCGAGAACGATAATGGGCGCTCGGTGGTGATTTTGGCAGGCTCGTCCCACAGCCAACCCGGGCGACATTTGGCTGCCGGGCATAAGGTTGCGGCACCATTTTAATGAAAAGAGTACTTGTACCATGGCTACAGAGGCAACACCCGCACTGATGGAGGGTCCTGGCAAAGGTAAAGCCTATTTTGACCGGGCGAAGACGGTTGCGGATACGGGTAACTATGACTACGCGATCGACATGTACATTGAAGGCCTTTTCCGCGAACCGTTGAACATTCCGGAACATGAGGCCTTACGCGATATTTCTCTACGCAGAAAGGTTAAAGGGGGGAAGCCCGCCTCCGGATTTTTGGGGGCTAAACCTCGGTTCAAGGGAAAAACCCCTAAAGAACAGATGCTCAACGCGGAATGGCTTTTGGCCAAAGATCCGGGCAACATCTCACACATGAGCGCACTGCTTAAACAGGCTTTCGCTGCCGACTATAAGGAAATTATCCACTGGTTTGGTCCGGTGATGTTGCACGCCAATCGCACCCAAAAATATCCGCATCCGCGCTATTACCTGGAACTCGCCGACCTATATGAAGGAATTGGGGCTTTTCAGGCTGCGGCGGAAGCCGTACAACTGGCCCAACAGATGCTTCCCAATGATGGAGAATTGGCCAACCGGGTTAAGGAACTTGCCGCGCGCGAAACACTGCAAAAAGGACAATACGAAAATGCCGGCGACTTCAAAGATTCCCTCAAGGACAAGGAGCAAACCCAGGAGCTGATTCAGCAGGATAATCTCAACAAATCAGAAGAATTTAAGCTTAAGGTGCTGGCAGAAGCCAAGGCCAATTACGAAAAGGATCCCTTGGAACATCAGGTTATCAGCAAGTATGTAAAGGCTTTGATAGATCTTGACTCTCCAGATTATGAAGCCACGGCTATTGAAGTCCTGCAAAATTCCTACGAAAAGACCAAGGTTTATCGCTACAAAATGATTATCGGCGACATCCGAATGAAGCAGTTTCGTCGAGATATCCGCGTTCTGGCCGCGGCGGTTAAAGCGCATCCCGAGGACGCGACTTTGCAAAGTGATCTGCAGGAACACGAAAAATCGCGATTGGATTTTGAGATTGAAGAATTCGCCCAGCGGGTCAAAGAGTTTCCTACGGATATGGGCATTCTTTACGAGTACGGCTTCCGGCTTTATCGCGCGCGCCGTCTTGATGAAGCCCTGCAAGCTCTGCAGTTGGCCCAAAATCACCCCCGCCATCGAGCGGACGCTTTGTATCTGCTTGGCCGCTGCTTCCTGGAACAGGGCATGAAACGGGAGGCTGTCGAAACCTTTGCCCGAGCCGTTGAAAGCTATGAACTCGCAGACACCGGCGACACCAAAAGCAAAGACATGCATTACTGGCTGGCTCGTTCACAGGAAGCCGGCGGAAATAACGCCGAGGCCGAAAAACTCTATAGCCGCATTACCCAATGGGATATTACCTTCCGGGATGCACGCCAGCGTCTGGCTGACCTGCGCGCAAAAGAAAACCGGTGACCCACCTCTTGGCTCCGCTTTGACTGGGATGGCCATCTATGCCCGACGATACTCCATTTACCGTGGACCTCACCAAGGAATTTTGTTTTGAAGCCGCCCATCGCCTGCCCCGGGCACCCACCGACCACAAATGTTTTCGGTTGCATGGCCATTCTTTTCGTGTCCAGATAACTATCCGCGGACAAGTCAATCATCAAACCGGTTGGCTTCAGGACTTCGGCGACCTCAAAGCCGCTTTTGCCCCGATCGTAGCCCAACTCGACCACCATTATCTCAATGAAATTGCCGGCTTGGACAATCCCACCAGCGAAAATCTCGCCCGATGGATATGGCAGCGCCTTGCCCCTCGATTGCCGTTGCTCACCGAGGTGCTCGTCCACGAGACCTGTACCAGCCGCTGCGTCTATCGCGGTCCCGATATCACCGCACCAGAGAGCCGCAGCCCATGATCAAGGCCGGGTCATGTGGCCGGGTACCCCGGAAAGCACCGACAGACGCAGCGCTTTCCTGAGCCATCAACACGTTGGACAGGACTTGCGCACCCTGTTTAAAAATGGCCTCGGTCCGATGCGATAAACCTTGACCATCGTTTGCCTTGTGGCGTCCATTGGTCTACTCTAATGAGCCATACGCGGACCTGTGCACACAGCGGCGCGCTAATCGGCTACGTCACAAGGAGGCACCATGCCCATCTCCGAAGGTTCACCCGCACCTGATTTCAGCCTGCCATCCACCGATGGCGGAGAGATTTCCCTCCAGAGTTGCAAAGGGAAAAAGATTGTGCTCTACTTTTATCCCAAGGACGATACTCCTGGCTGTACTGTGGAGGCCTGTAATTTCCGCGACTCCATCAAAGATTTCCGAAAGAACGGGGCTGTGGTGCTGGGTGTAAGTCCTGATGACATGGAAAGCCATAAAAAATTCCAAACCAAATTCAAGTTGCCCTTTGTTCTGCTCTCTGATACCAACCATGCCTTGGCTGAAAAATATGGCGTGTGGAAAGAGAAGTCTATGTACGGCAAAAAGTACATGGGCATAGAAAGAACCACTGTGGTCATTGATTCCCTGGGGAAAATTCACCGCATATTTCCGAAGGTCAAGGTGGATCAACATCATCAGGAAGTGCTTGCCGCGCTGGCCAGCGCGGTCTAAACAACCCCGGCCATCACCATGCTTGGGGACGGGGCAAAAATAACTTCACACTTTCCGGCTGGTTCTTTTGGCCGCTGGCGGCGTTGCTCGCTCCTTACAGACCCAAGGCTGGGGTATGCGCGCCCGTCGCGTCTTGCCAGCAGCCAAAATTACTGCGCCGTAAAACCCGAATTTATTTTAGCCCAGTCCCTTAGCGCAGAGTCGTTAGCACACAGCGCTGGTGCCCGGCGGCATCTCGAATAAGCCGCGGCTCTGAAAATTTTTCCGAGGCATTCATAATTCCAGCCACTCCCGCCGCCTGATCAAAAGCGGTCTCCAGCAGCAACATGCCCGTTGGCAGCAGGTATTCCGGTGCACCGGCCACGATGCGATGGTAAAAGCTCAGGCCGGTTTCCCCACCATCCAGAGCCAGCCGTGGCTCATGATCTTTTACCTCCGGCATGAGTGCCGCGATTTGGCCGGTTGGAATGTAGGGCGGATTGGACACAATGAGATGAAATCTTGGCCGAACCGGCATCCCACCCAACGCCTCATATAAATCACCACGCTCAAACCGCACCCGATCCAACACACCGACCCGGCGAGCGTTAGCCTCGGCCATGGCCAGCGCTGGCTGGCTGATATCGGTGGCCACAATTCGCGATTCCACCAGATGTTTGGCCAAGGCAATGGCTATGCAGCCGCTGCCCACGCCCAATTC
>JABEVA010000070.1 GCA_013044065.1 Phycisphaerae bacterium | reverse complement strand
TAACCCGGCATCAGGCACCATCCTCGGGTAACGCGGTAAAAGTGGCTTGGGTTGCCTCTCTGCTGCCCCGGTACTACACTGGGGCCTAAGGTCGTAGAGGATTCGAGGCAATAGGATAGGCCGCTTGACCGTTAGTATTTTATGGAAAATGTTTTACGGAGTTACCTATGACTAAGCAGAATGTGAAAAAAAGCAAAATAAACCGGCGCGAATTTGTTGCCATGGCTGCGGTCGCCGGCGCGGCGACCACATTGGCCGGGTGCTCCGCGAAATCTCAAGCGAAGACGGGTATGTCGGTTGGCCAACATCGCGCAAAGCGGGTGGGCATCTCCGAGGCGGCTTATAAAAAGGCTTGGAAGCGTGCGGCGGCCTTGGTTTCTAAAATGACGCTGGCGGAAAAAGTTACCGAAGCTGCAACGGTGGCTCCGATTAAACGATTGGGATTACCCTCTTACAGCTTTGGATCGGGTGAATGTCTGCACGGGGTGGTCTGGGCACCGGCGACCGCCTTTCCACTTCCTCTGGCGATGGCGTGCTCATGGGATCCCGCCCTGGCACTGAAGGTTTATACGGCCGTTTCCGACGAAGCGCGGGGATATCATAGCGTGCATCGCGATAACGGGGGCCTATCCTATTTTTCACCGCAAACGCTCAATCTGCACCGCGATCCGCGCTGGGGACGCTGTGAGGAGGCTCCGGGGGAAGATCCCTGCCTGGCGGGCACATGGGGCGCTTCGGTGATACGGGGAATGCAGGGGCCAGACACCCGGTATCTCAAAACTACCAGTTGTATAAAGCACTTTATCTGCAACAATACCGATGACGACCGATTCAGCGTTTCGGCTGCAGTCAACCCACGCAGCTTTTGGGAGTATTACACGCGTGCCTATGATGCCTGCGTGGTAGAAGCCGACGCTTTTGCGGTCATGGGTTCTTATAATGCCGTCAACGGCATTCCGTGCTGTGCCAATCACTTTCTGCTTACTACTCTGCTACGCGGCCACTGGGGCTTTCGCGGCTACGTCGTTTCGGATTGCGACGCAATACTTGACATTTTCAACCCTCACCATTACGTGCCCACAGCGCATCAGGCCGCCGCAGTGGCCATGCATGCGGGCTGTGATTTGAACTGCGGCGACACCTATAAAAACCATTTGGCCAAGGCAGTGGCGGATAAACTCGTCAGCGAAGCCGATATCACCCAGTCGATCATGCGGTGGCTGACGGTGCGGTTTTTAGTGGGAGAGTTTGATCCGCCGGAAGAGGTTCCCTACAGCAAAATTAGCTTGGACGTAGTCAATAGCCCCGCCCATCAGGCGTTGGCGATCGACGCGGCACGAGAGTCTATCGTGTTGTTAAAAAACAACGATAACTTTCTTCCGTTGGACCGTTCGAGCGTGAAAAAAATCGCGGTGATAGGGCCTACGGCCGGATTTCATTTAGGCGGGTACAGCGGCTCACCCTCGATCCGTATCAGTCCCTTGGATGGCATTACCACGGCTTTCGGAGTCAACACCCATCAACACGTATGGCCGGCTGAACTGCAAACGTTAAGCCCGGGGGTGCAAACGCAAGCCTCCAATGGGGGCCACATGAACATCGGCTATATTAGTGATGGGTCATGGGTGGAATATAAACCCCAGGATTTCACCGGCAAGAACCATATCGCCATCCGCGTGGCCAGCCCCGGTGCCGGAGCGGTTATTCATGTGCATATTGATTCCTTGGATGGTACGCAAATTGCCGCGCTGACCGTGCCGCACACCGGTGGGTGGGAAACGTGGAAGACCATCTCGGCGGCCATCAGCGGCGTTACGGGCAAACATAAGGTATTTTTCAGGTTCCGCGGAGCGGCACCACTGTGCAATGTGGAGTGGTTCCAACTGCAGCCAGTGCCCGCCCCCCAGCCCGACCAACCGGTGGTGTTTTACCAACCCGGATGCACCGTGGATGGGCCCAAGGATGAAAAAATGTTTACCGCGGCAGTGGATGCCGCTAAGAATGCGGATGTGGTGATTATGGTCTGCGGCGTGAATCAGAGCGTGGACATGGAAGGCCATGACCGCAAGGATATCAAACTTCCCGGCGTACAGCATGAATTAATTCAGGCCTGTTTTCAGGCCAATCCCAAAACCGTGCTGGTTCTTAACAGCAACAACACCGTGGCGGTCAATTGGGAGCAGGCCAATCTCCCGGCCATTGTGGCGGCGATTTTTGGCGGACAGGCGGAAGGCACCGCCATCGCGGATGTCTTGTTTGGCAATTACAACCCCGGCGGAAAAACCTGCTGCACCTGGTATAAATCGGTGGATCAATTACCGCCTTTCCATAACTACGATATTATGAAAGGCCGCACGTATATGTACTTTGCAGGCAAGCCGCTGTATCCCTTCGGCTATGGTTTAAGCTATACGAGCTTCCAGATTAGTGACTTGCACGTGGATTCCCGAACACTCTCCGCCACCCATCCTGTTCAGGTATCATGCAGGGTAAAAAATACCGGCTCCCGAGCAGGTGCCGAAGTGGTGCAATTTTATGTCACAGTTCCCAAGTCGCCTGTGAAACGACCCATCAAGGAATTGGTGGGCTTCCAGCGTGTGGAATTAAAGCCCGGCGAAAGCCGGAAAGTTACCTTCACCCTGCCGTACACCGCACGGGCATTGTGGTATTGGCATGAAAGCCAAAAGAAGTTTGTTGTGCAACCCGGATCGTTAAAGTTGATGATCGGCAATTCCTCCGCGAATATTGCCTTAAGCCGTGCGGTGACGCTTCGGGCCTGTACCGACGCGACATTGGGCGGACCGAGAACGCTGGATACCATGGCGGTGCCGGTAGAGGTGTCGTAACTCCGCATAACGCATAACCCGGCATCAGGCATCAGCCTCCGGTAACGCTGGCGTGGCAATTTTTCCGGGCGAGCTTAAAAACTCCGCAAAATATGGCCCAATCATGGTCAGCGCAAGGTTGTTTTCTGGATAAAAGCGGGTGCGGTGCCCCCGCGCTCCCAGAGCCGCTCGGAAAAATTGCCACGCCCGGTAACCCGGTAAGGGTGGCTGGACTGCCCCCTCTACTGCCCCGGTACTACACTGGGGCCTAAGGTCGCAGAGGATTCGAGGCAGTAGGATAGGC
>JABEVA010000069.1 GCA_013044065.1 Phycisphaerae bacterium | reverse complement strand
CACCGACCGTCCTGGTGAGCGCCCCTCCGCGCATAGGCAAGTTGCTGGCGGGCAATGCTGGGAAGAGTTGCTGCGACATACGCGTGGCTGCTGCGCAAAACTTCAGGCGTAGCACCTTTCCCACACAGATAGGCCTTGCATAATTTCTCGCAGGCCATTTGCAGAAAATGTAATTCTTGCGAGGCGGGAAGGCTCGGATCTGCTGACAAGACCTCCATGGCACGCAGGTCTGCCAACGCCTGCTGGGCATAGGCGACCCGCCATTGGCTCTCACGAGTCATTGATGTACCCCTGCGGCGGGCTTAGCTAACTCGCGGCCGATTTTCCAACCATTGGGCAGCAGGGACGGATTCTCCTTAAGCTGCGCAAACTCGGCGGGTGTCACCTCAACGATAACCGAGGAGTGGTGAATGCCGCTGGCGGCGTGCGGGCCGAAAAAAATCGGACGGATACCGCTTTCCACAGTATTTTCGTTCACTTCCAGCAGCTTGACGGGCTCCGCAGGATCGGATTCCTTTTCACCGGAGGCTACCAATTCAACGATGAGTTGGATACCCGGCTCAATTGCGTAGTGTGCGTCCGCCAAGCGTCGGGCGGTGGCATTCTTCGTGTGGTCCATACCGCTGCCTTTCAGTGAGGATTTAGCAACTAATTTATTCTATGACCCGCCGCAGATGGTGTCAACGCATTCACACACAGCGGGGACAAACCGCCCTTAGGATTTTCGGACGTGCCGACATCACCGGACCGGTGGATCGCGCCGCGCTCGGCTTGTTGTTACGGTGCCGGGCGGTAATTTCCTTACCGGCCGGCGGTTACTTTCAGCATAGCCGTTCACGGATTTTCCGGGTTATCGCGCCGCACGGACGCTCGGCGACGGCATGAACCCAGGCGAAGTCCTGATATTGGCCACGGTCGCAGTCGGGCAGAGAAAGGCCGGGGGGCGGCATATCCATCCGGGCATGCCAAATCTGATATTCAAACGTGCGATGCGTGAGTTGATGGCGGAGAGGGGAAATTGGCCGAATGGAGTTCACGTATAAGCCCAGCGCGCTCCGGATAATATGTGCGGCGCGGTTGGCCGTGGTAGGTTCGGTTATGGTATGGAAAGTCGGAAATTCCCACAGACTCGACCAAAGGCCCCCGGGCGGACGTTTGAGCAAAAGGAATTTACCCGCGGCCTCAATGACCACCGTCAGGCAATGTGATTTCCTGGGCCGAGGCGCGGCAGTCTTGACCGGCAAGGCGTTTTGCAGACTCCGTCGGTGGGCCAGGCAGAGGCCCTGTACCGGGCACCGGCCGCAATGCGGATGGCGCGGCAAGCAAACCGTGGCCCCCAATTCCATGATGGCCTGGTTATACGTACCAGCATGGGCGGAGGGGACGAGTTGGTCGGCGATGGCCCAGAGCAAGGTGTGTGTGACGGGGGCGGCGATGTCGTCAGGGATGGCCAGCAATCTTGTAAGTACACGTATGACGTTGCCATCCAGTACCGGCACGCTTTGGCCAAAGGCAATGCTGGCAATAGCTCCGGCGGTATACCTGCCGATGCCGGGCAGGGCCATGAGTTCGGTACGTGTGGACGGAAACCTCCCGTTACGGTACGTACAGATGAACTTGGCGCAGCGATGCAGGCGCGTGGCGCGGGAGTAATAACCCAAGCCGGCCCAAAGGGAAAGCACCTCTTCCAATGGAGCTGCGGCGAGACGGTGTACGCTGGGATAATGCAATATAAATCGCGAAAAATAGGGCACAACGGTGGCCACCTGGGTTTGCTGAAGCATGATTTCTGATACCCAGATGAGGTAAGGATCGGTGGTTTGCCGCCAGGGAAGCGGTCGTTGGTGGGCTGAAAACCACGAAATCAGGCGGTGTGACAGCGATTTTTGCAGCAGCGCTAATTTTTTTCCGCGCATGGATGGGCTGAATCGGGATGGAGGGCAATTTTGTAAGTCTTTATTTTGCATTAAGATACAACCGAAAAATAAATTTTACCAAAGCCTGGCCAAAAGATCAAAAATGCTTAACACGGGTGGGTTAGCGCACGGCGTGGGATAACCACAAGGGATGGTGTAATATTTTTTTTACACCACAAGTCTTGTGAATAAAATGGGTTATGGTTGTGGATAACCTGTTGCACAACAATTAGCGTGGTGAGGGATTGACACCACAATTTGTAGTGGTAGACTTCTTCTTGTGCTCGTCAGTACGCGTGAAGGCAAATTCCGACGGCACGTTAAGATGGTTGCGGGCGATGGATAAAACGCTGCTAAGGATACTAACAGGCTGGGGGCTGGCTATCGGCCAACATTGGCCTCGGATGTGAAAACAAGGTACACTAACAAATACCGGACAAGAAGAGAAGGTAAAAAAATGGGCATTCTCGCCGACACGCAGATTCAAGAGCTGGTTAAGATCGTGCCGTTCGAACATGCGGTGAAGCGACCGGGCAAAATCAGCTACGGTGTTTCCAGCTATGGCTATGATGTGCGGGTGGGGCCTAGCTTTAAGATATTTACCAATGTTAATTCGGAAGTGGTGGACCCAAAAAGCTTTTCTCCAAGAAGTTTCGTGGATGTGGATGCTGGAGCCGCAGGCCATGTACTGATTCCACCGAACAGTTTTGCGCTTTGTGAAACCGTGGAATATTTTGAAATTCCGCGCGACATGCTGGCGATCTGTGTGGGCAAAAGCACGTATGCTCGTTGCGGGATTATTGTCAACGTGACCCCGCTGGAGCCGGAATGGAAGGGGCGCATCACCATTGAAATATCGAACACCACGCCGCTGCCGGCAAAGATCTATGCCAACGAAGGCATAGCCCAGATCATTTTTCTGCGCGGCGAAAAGACTTGTCGAACCAGTTACGCCGACAAAAGCGGCAAATATCAGGATCAACCCGGGTTGACCCTTCCACGTGTGGATTAAGTGAATCAGGAATCAGTCAGAAAGGAGTCCGTCTATGAAAATCTCCCGTCGTTTTACCAAGGTCGGCACGGATGTTTATTCGACCGTGGAATTTACCCGGCGGTCCAGCCGCATCACCAATGTGGATGGATCGGTGGTATTTGAAATGAAAGACGCCGAAGTCCCGGCGGACTGGTCGCAGTTGGCCACGGATATTATGGTCAGCAAATATTTCCGCAAAGCCGGTGTTCCACAGGTGGATGCCAAGGGTCAGCCGATTCTCGATGACCAAGGCGTACAGAAAAAGGGTCCGGAAACATCGGTCCGGCAGGTGGTGCATCGGCTGGCGGGTTGCTGGACGCAATGGGGCCGGGAGTATGGTTATTTTGATTCGCCCGAAGATGCCCAATGTTTTTATGACGAGCTTGCGCACATGCTGTTGCAGCAGATGGCGGCCCCTAATTCGCCGCAGTGGTTTAACACCGGATTGAATTTCGCCTACGGCATGACTGGTCCGTCCCAGGGCCATTGGTACGTTAATCCCAAATCCCATCAGTTGGAACAGGCCACGGATGCGTACAGCCATCCGCAGCCACATGCCTGTTTTATCCAGAGTGTCGACGATGATCTGGTCAATGAAGGCGGAATCATGGACTTATGGGTTCGGGAAGCCCGTCTTTTCAAGTATGGATCCGGTACGGGAGCCAATTTCTCCAAGGTCCGTGGGGAAAATGAAGCCCTCTCCGGAGGCGGGAAATCTTCGGGTCTGATGAGCTTTTTGAAGATTGGGGATCGGGCCGCCGGTGCCATTAAATCGGGCGGTACCACGCGCCGGGCGGCCAAAATGGTGTGCCTGGATCTGGATCATCCGGACATTGAAGACTTTATCAACTGGAAAGTGCGGGAAGAGATCAAGGTTGCGGCCATGGTGGAAGGTGTCAAGCATCTGCCCAAAGATCAACGGGAGCTTGCGGAAAAGCTGCACCTTCGCCTGGATTATGATTTTAATGGGGAAGCCTATGCCACTGTGTCGGGCCAGAATTCCAACAATTCCGTGCGTGTGCCGCATCGTTTTATTGAAGCAGTGGAAAAGGACGGTACTTGGAATTTGATACGGCGCACCGATAAAAAACTTCACAAAACCATGAAAGCCCGCGACTTGTGGCAACAAATCGCCTTTGCCGCCTGGCGCTGCGCGGACCCCGGCGTGCAATACGATGACACCATCAACGAATGGCACACCTGCCCGCAAAGCGGCCGCATCAATGCCAGCAATCCATGCAGCGAATATATGTTTCTGGATAACACCGCATGCAATCTGGCGTCCATCAACTTGATGAAATTTTTCAATCCCGAGAGCCGCGAATTCGACATCGCCGGATTTCAGCACGCATGCCGTCTCTGGACGATGGTGCTGGAAATATCGGTGCTTATGGCCGCATATCCGAGCCGGGAAATCGCCCGCTTGAGCTACGAATACCGCACGCTGGGCCTTGGTTATGCCAACATCGGCACGATGTTGATGGTGGCGGGTATTGCTTATGACAGCGATAAAGCCCGGGCCATTTGCGGAGCCATCACCGCGCTGATGACGGCGGAAAGCTATGCGGCTTCAGCGGAAATGGCGGGTGAACTCGGGCCGTTTCCGGGATATCACCGCAATCGACAGGATATGCTTCGCGTGATGCGCAATCACCGGGCCGCAGCCCAGGCCGGCGGTGTGTATGAGAATCTGGCGATCAAGCCGGTGGAAATTGCTGGGTCCCAATTTAACTCTGCCCCCGCCACCCCAGATCTGCTGAAGGCCGCCCATGAGGCCTGGAATCGGGCTGTGACATTGGGTGAACAATACGGTTATCGCAATGCCCAGACCACGGTCATTGCGCCCACGGGCACCATCGGCTTGCTGATGGACTGCGACACCACCGGCGTGGAGCCGGATTTTGCCCTGGTGAAGTTCAAGAAGCTGGCTGGCGGCGGCTATTTCAAAATTGCCAATCAGTCCATTGAGCCGGCCCTGAAAAATCTGGGCTACACACCGGCACAGGTAAAAGACATTCTCACCTACGTGTTAGGCACGCTGACCCTCAAAGGCAGCACTGTTATCAACCAGGAGACACTAAAGGCGAAGGGCTTCACGGATGACGAACTAGCTAAAATCGAAGCATGCCTCCCTTCGGTTTTCGAGCTGGCCTTCGCCTTTTCTCCATTTTCCCTTGGTGAGGCGACGATGACTCGCCTGGGGTTTGCTGCCGAACAATGGCGGCATCCATCGTTTAACCTCCTGCGGGCGCTGGGTTTCACCAAACGGCAAATCCGCCTGGCCAACGATGCCATCTGCGGTTGTCAGACCGTGGAAGGTGCACCTCATCTGAAAGAGGAACACTTAAGTGTCTTCGATTGCGCCAACCGTTGCGGCCGCAGAGGCAAAAGATTCATTCATCACCACGGACACATCAAAATGATGGCCGCTGCCCAGCCCTTTATTAGCGGGGCCATCAGCAAAACCATCAACTTGCCCAATGAAGTCAGTATCGGCGACATTGAAGAAGCCTATCGTGAAAGTTGGAAGCTGGGGCTTAAGGCGGTAGCCCTGTACCGTGATGGTTCCAAGCTCAGTCAGCCGCTCAACAGCACGGCCGATGATGATGCCGCCGACGATGCGGAAGTTGACGCCCTGAAAGTGGAGGCCGTGGCGGCTTGCGCGGTCTGCGGCGACCCAAGTCCGAGCTTATTGGGTGACGGAACCATTCCCATGGGTGGTGCTGAGACTCTGGGTAGTAAAATTTCCGCCCAACACGGTTCAAGTACTGTGGAACGCGTCGTGGAAAAAGTGGTTTATCGTCCCATGCGCCGGCGCTTGCCTGATACCCGGCCCAGTATTACCCACAAATTCAGCATTGACCGCCACGAAGGCTACCTCACTTGCGGTTTGTTTGAAGATGGCAGTCCGGGCGAAGTATTTATCACCATGGCCAAGCAGGGCAGCACGGTCGGTGGGCTGATGGATACGATTGCCACCCTGGTGTCTTTGAATTTGCAGTATGGTGTGCCGCTGGAGGCCATTGTGCGCAAGTTTGAACACATGCGTTTTGAACCATCCGGTATGACCGCTAATCCGGACATGCCTTTTGCCAAAAGTCCCATCGATTATTTGGTGCGCTGGCTGGGCATGCAGTTTATGCCGGGATACCGCGCTGCCAATGCGCCGCAGCGTGATCCTGGTCACGCCTCGGCGGCGAATCCAACCCACACCACCATCGACGGTAATGGTACCGGCCATGACCACGGCCATGGTGGCGGCGAAACCCCACGGACGCACGACGCCCCGCTGGGCAACCGTATCGCAGCCGCTGCGGGATCGGCCATGGATGCCCAAAACGGCCATGGAAACGGCAACGGCCATGGCTCTCAAGAGGCACATTTAGCAGTCGGCAATGGGGCTGCCAAAATCAGTACTGGCGGCCAGGGACCAGCTGCGGCCGCCTTGGGGACCGCTAACTCCCGGATTGCATTTCCGGCAACCCCCACGGCGGCAGCGGCGTTATCGCAGCAAATGGCTACGTTAATGGGCGATGCTCCGATGTGTACCTGCGGCAGTATTACGGTACGCAATGGCAGTTGTTACAAGTGCTTGAACTGTGGTAATTCCATGGGATGTTCATAGCACCCGGCCTGCGATGCGGGCCGGCAGTTGCAGTGCAGCGGGTTCACGGGGACAATTCTCTGCTTGGCTTGAGGAGAATTGCCCGTGAACACCATGGCCGCACCGAACAACGCAAATACCTCCAACGCAATTTCCAGATTGTGGAACGGCATCGTGGCTGTCCGCCGGATGACTTTGGCGTCAGCTATCCTGCTCTGCGGCCATGCTTGGGCCTTGCCGCCGGCAACTCAGGCTGTGGCTCCAGCAGTGAACGACCCGGTGATCAGGCAAACGCAAAAGTTTTTTACTCAGGCCTTTAGCTTTAACGGTCCTGGAGCGCAGATGCTGCTGAATTTGCGTGCCACCCGAGACCCCGCTTTGGCACCATTTTTTCTCAAGCTTAGTGCCTCCAAAGATCCCCGGTTACAACTGCTGGGGCTGGTGGACGCCAATTACGTAACTCAGGATCCCAAGCTGCTGCATCTGGGAAAGTTGCTGGCCAATGTGGATACCCGGCTTATCACGCCAGCCTTGGCCGAGGCCATGCAGAACGGCAAGTTATCTCAGGCCCAGCTGCGGCAGCTTTTGACCAAGGCTCCGCAGCCGGCGCAGCGCATGATGGCAGCGGCGGTGCTGGTCAAGAGGCATCCAAAACTGGTTCTGCCTATGCTGGATCAAACCTTGGCCAGCAGCCGCCCGAGCGTCCGTTATTATGCCGCCATGACCTTGCTGCAAACTCGTCACTCAGATCAGATTCGCAAAGGATTGGCGGTACTGGCGGAATTGGCGGGGCACCATAGTCCGCGGTTGCGGCGCATCAAGCGACTGTTGCTGCTGCGCGTCGCGAGCGAAAAAATTGAGGCGGCCAAGCCCTGGTTGCTGCTGATTGCCAAAAATCCGCACAGCGGATTCGACACCCGGCTTAGCGCTATTCGGGCCCTGTTAAGGATGAACGAACCGGCGGGGGCGGTGCTTCTCGGCCAGGCTATCGGGGAGGCCAAGGGCGTAGTTGATCGCATTGAAGCAGGCTTGACCGCCATTCAATATGCGCACCTGATCAAAGCTGCGGATATTGCTGCGCTGCAAAAGACCCGTTCGCCTTTACTCCGGGCAATAGCGCAAACGGCCGTCGTCGCCGCGTCCGGACGAAATCCAACCCTGGATCTGTTACGCCTGATTAACCAGGGCCAGCCGATATTTCTCAACTGGGTTATCAGTTATTGCAGTGAACCCGCTACGCCGCACAAAACACCATTGCTGGCGGCACTGGTGAAATTGTCCACCATTGTGGATGGTGATCGCACGCAAGATTATGCCCGGGGAGTGTTGGCCGCCCAGCAGTTGGCCCAGACCGATTCGGCCGCGGATCGCCGGCTGCTTGCCGGATTTTTGAACTCGTCGGAGCGTGGAATTGTGGAATCGGTGCTGGTGGGCATGATCCGCAGCCGACAACACAATTTTACGCCGCTCATTTTACCCGTGCTCCCGTCGTTGCTTAAGAACCGCGACCGCCGTATAGGCCAATATGCGGCCATTATTTTAGGCCGGGAAGGAACACGGCAGGCCGTACCTCTCTTGGCCCGGGTATGCCTGGGGAGTGTGGACCGCAGCGACGGCTTTCGTGCCGTGGCCGGATGGTATTACGCCAAACTCACCCACCAAACCCCAGCCTTGTTGAATGGTCTGCCGCTGCCTGCGGCCAAGTCCCATCCTAAACCGTAGGTGCTATTGCGAGCCTCGGGCCAAAATGTTCCGCTGCCGAATTCAGCCTTTTTACGGTGTGCCGGGCCAATGCATTGGCACAACCACGGGCGCAGCGGAGGCGGCGAATATCTTCAGCAGGTACCAATGTTCAATGGGCCAACCAATGAGCAAAGCCAGAATCGCCGCCATGCTTAGCCAGGGTCCATAAGGCAATACATTGGGTTTGCCCATAAATTTTAAAACAATGGCCCAGAGCAAGCCTAGTACGGGAGCTATGAAAAATATGGGCAGAACCAGCCGCGTTCCCACCACTGCACCGATGGCGGCCATCAGGTGCACATCACCCAGGCCCATGGCCACTTTGTTAAACGCCAGTGTGCCCAAAATTCTAGTCAGCCAGATCAATGCGCCTCCCAAAAGCATTCCCAGGAGCACGCCAAGCGCCCGTTGCAACCAGGCCGCATGAGGCAGCGAAAATGGAATAAAAGCCGCCACTGCCGCCAGGGCCGCCGGAGGGACGAGAAAAAGCAATTCCTTAAGAATCTCCCGCCGCGCGCTCGGAGCCGCCGATTCTTCCAACACTTGCTGCGTTTCATCCGCGGCTTCGTTTGAACGGGGCAGTATGCCCAGCAGAAACAGGAGCATCGCCGCAATCAGCATGATCAGGGCGGCGCTGGTACCGGAGGCCCAAAGCCAGGCTGCGGCCACCATCAAGAGAATCAGCAAGGCCGCAACCATAGAGGGCCAGGTTTGTTTAGGTCCGGGCATGGGAGCAATGGTCCGCCCGGGTCCAGGGGCGTCGCCTTCGGTGGTGCCGGTATCGGACGAAGCCCGGACAACCTGCGAAAAACTTCGGGGCAAAACGCCTGACCATAACAGCCCTAAAGACACCAACAGCCCCGCCGTTCCACCTATCGCCATTCGGCCCGCAATTCCCGCCGGATTTACGGCCGGCAAGCCGGGCTGTAAACCAAACAACGAAGCCAGCAGACCCGCGGCCAGAAGAAGGTGGGTTAGAGCCGTGGGAATTTCATACCAATCCGCGTCAATACCGGAAGCCGCAAAAAGCACGGCCACCAAAATCAGATCCAGGGCTAAGGTAATGCCGCCGTCAAAAATGCCATGAAAGTGCTGGTGGCCGGCCCCGACGGAAAAAACAGCCGCAATGATGTGCGGAAACTTCGTCCCGCCCAGGCCCAGTGGTTGGCCCCACCCGCTGTGAAAGTAGGCCAGGTAAAGCCCGGCAAAGGACAGGCCGGTTGCCAGTTCCACCAGCGGGTAGCGGACGGGAATTTTTTGGCGGCAGGTAGCACAGCGTCCCCGCAGCCACAGCCACGCCAAAACCGGTATATTCAAATACCACGGAATGGCAGTGTGGCAGTTTGGACAATGCGATGGTGGCCAGCTCATGCTAAGTCCGGCCGTCTTGCCGGCGAAGGTTACGGGTTGGCCCAGATAAGCCGAGCGCCAAATTACCACGTTTAAAAAGCTGCCAATGCAGGCCCCCAGCACAAATAGGGCGGTGCCGATAAAGATGGGACTTGGCAGCATGGCGCATATTATGTGCCAGTGCCGCTGGTTTATCCAGCCAGCGCACGGTGACGGTGCGGCGATAAGCTGTGGCAGGCTCGCGATCAGCGTTCTGCGGGCATCGCTTAAGAACGAGAATACCAAGGCACGAGGCTCGAGGCGGTGGTTTTTCGACGGAGGGGGCGGCGGCATCGGCGCTACCAGGAGAGTTTGGAGCAGATGGGCAGCAGAGCCTAAGGAACACGGCGCAATCAACGCTGCGCGGGGGAAGATTGTCAAGATCGACAAGATCAACAGAATTTTTTTGCAAGGAGTCAGGAGTCCCGATTAGCGACTCCTGTCGCATCGGGATTTCGGCATCCATGCCTCAACGGGGGGACGACGATGATTCACCGTCCCGACAGACATCGGGATAAACTCCGGACGCAGAGGTACGCAGGGTGACGGCGACGGGTAAGATTATCAAGAATTTTGCGTTGATAATCTTGACAAATGGTTGGTTTTGTTGGGGTTTTGGGGTAAGGTTATCAAGATTATCAAGATTATCAAACATTTTTAATTCTCCGGGTTGATGCGGCTGCGCCGCAGGAGTCAGGAGACAGAATTCAGGAGGTTTGGCACACTGCGCGGGTGGAGATCTGTCGCTGCGGCGACCGGGCAAGGAGGCCAAGATGGCCAAGTTAGCGGGGCAAGGGGGCCAAGTGGTGTCATTTCTATAAGTCCTTTCTAAATTGCCACTTAATTTCAAGGGGGCCAAGTGGGCCAAGATGGCCAAGGGGGGGTATCCTTTTTTATTTATCT
>JABEVA010000068.1 GCA_013044065.1 Phycisphaerae bacterium | reverse complement strand
TTTCCGGGTGCGACCAGAGGAGCAACAGCCGTGCCGCCACGCCGGCGTGCCAGGATGATTGGGGCGGCGGGCGAGGCCAGAGCCTTGGCCGCCGCCGAACTTAAGGTTACGTACTGACCAGCCGCCTCCACCGAGCCGCACATTAAAGCGAATGGTTTGGCATCACGATGTTTTAGCCGGCGCAGCCTCTCCACCCCCTGGGCATCATCGGCACGCACGGCCAGATGAAATCCTCCCAATCCCTTGATCGCCACAATCTTGCCGTTGCGGAGCAGTTCAGCAGCTTTGGTGATGGGATCGCCGCCCAGGTATTCCCCAACGGGGTTGACCAATTCCAGTTGCGGTCCGCAATCCGGGCAGGCAATGGGCTGAGCATGAAACCGCCGATCGGAGGAATTTTGATATTCATGGCCACAGGCCGGGCACATGGTAAAGCCCGCCATCGTGGTGGCGGGTCGGTCGTAGGGAACGTGAACCATGAGGCTGTAACGCGGTCCACAGTTGGTGCAAGTGATCAAGGCATGCCTGAAGCGGCGATTGCCGCTATCGAATAAATCCTGGCGGCAGTGGTGACATAGGGCGGTATCCGGGGTAACGGCGACTGTGGTCTGGCCGTGCTCATCGCTGGCCAATATCTGAAAATCAGTTTCCTGCGGATCTATTGCCACCAGGTTTTGAGTTAAGTGGTCAATCCTGGCCAGCGGCGGGATCTCGCCCCGCAGATTCTGGGCGAACCGGGCAAGATCCGTGGGGAGACCCTGAGTCTCAATGACAACACCAGTACTGTTATTAGCCACCCATCCCGTCAGTTGCAGTTGCGTGGCAAGCCGGTAAACAAACGGTCGAAAACCAACTCCCTGCACCTGCCCGCCAATGGCCCAGCGGCGGCGTTCCAGATGAGGTTTTAGGTTGTCATTTTCCGGCATCGGCATAACGGCCACACCTTCCCGTGGGTTATGCCCGTTTATGAATTGCCATCTTGCGGCAGCAATCCAGCGCGGGCCTCTACGCCACGCATTGGAGCTTATCTTATTGCCAGGAGCCGCACCATCGGGAATTCACCGGGACTGCTATAGGATTATCCACTACAACCCCCATCAGAGAAAATCGTAGTAATCGGTCGGACCGATCTGGTTAGGTCTGATTGGTGGTATGTTGATGTTGGGCTGCGAGTTGGCGGAGGTACTCAAAACTGTAGATGCCGGTGGAGTGTTGATCGGACCAGAGCATGCGAAGGGCGTAGTTGCCGACCAACTCCGCTCCAAGGGCGGTGATGGGGCCGTCATAGGTTGTGCGCACCACGGGCAGAAGTTGTCGGCCAAGAAGATCGCGTTCCCCCTGACAACCGGCGCAAGGGCAAAACTTTCGCAGTACGCGCAGCGAAATCACGGACGTGGTTTGATCGGGCCAAGTAATTTCCAGGCGCTCCGATTTGCGGAGCCGAATCGCCGTCGGCATCAGCGGATTGTTGTCCATGGTTTATTTGACTTCATATTCGGCGTCGATGACGTCATCAGGGCCTTTTTTAGGTTCCGCCGCACCAGCATCGGTGGTCGTGCCGGCACCACCTTCCGGGCCTGGCGAGGTACCTGGTTGTGCCGCAGCCGAGGCCTTGTACATGGCTTCGCCCAGTTTCATGCGGGCCTTGTTGAGATCATCAAGAGCCCGTTGCAGCGCGGCTTTGTCTTCGCCTTTAAGGGCATCTTTCACGCGGGTAAGGGCGCTTTCAATATCGCCGCGTTCCTGTGGGCCCACCTTGCCGCCATGTTCCTGGAGTTCCTTTTCAACTTGAAACACGGCTCCGTCGGCCTGATTTTTCATATCCACCAGTTCACGCCGGGCTTTGTCCTCATCGGCGTGGGCCTCGGCATCTTTTTTCATCCGTTCAATTTCATCCTTGGAAAGACCGCTATGGCCTTTGATTTCGACCTTGTTTTCCTTGCCGGTGGCTTTGTCTTTGGCCCGGACATTCAAAATCCCATTGACATCAATATCAAAGGTAACTTCAATTTGCGGTGTTCCCCGGGCGGCTGGTGGAATACCAGTAAGCTGGAACCGCCCCAGGGTGCGGTTATCGCGGGCGAATTCGCGTTCGCCCTGAAGGACGTGAATTTCGACACTGGTCTGGCTATCGGCAGCCGTGCTGAACACTTCGCTCTTGCTACTGGGGATGGTGGTATTACGCGGAATCAAGACCGTCATAACGCCGCCAAGGGTTTCCACCCCCAGGGACAACGGCGTAACATCCAGCACCAGGATATCCTTGACTTCACCGGTGGTAATTCCGCCTTGGACGGCTGCGCCCAACGCGACAGCTTCGTCGGGGTTGACGCTTTTGTTGCCTTCCTTGCCGAACATTTCCTTGACCAGTTGCTGCACACGCGGGATACGCGTGGAACCACCCACCAGCAACACTTCATCGACGTCCTTAGCAGCGATTTTGGCATCTTGCAGAGCCTTGAGCACAGGTTGACGGCAACGCTCCGTGAGATGATTGGTAAGGGCTTCAAACTTGCTGCGCGTGACGGTCATCTGCAAATGCTTGGGACCGCTGGCATCGGCGGTGATGAACGGAAGGTTCACACTGGTTTCCATATTGTTGGAAAGCTCAATTTTGGCTTTTTCGGCAGCCTCGCGCAAACGCTGCAGAGCCATGGGATCCTTCCGCAGGTCAATACCTTGTTGCTTGCGGAATTCTTCAGCGATGTAATCGCTGATCACCTGATCGTAATCGTCTCCACCCAGGTGGGTATCCCCATTGATGGAAAGCACCTCGAAAACGCCGTCGCCGACATCCAGCACGGATACGTCAAAAGTGCCTCCACCAAGATCGAATACCGCGATTTTACCCCCCTTTTTCTTATCCATGCCGTAAGCCAGCGCCGCAGCGGTCGGTTCGGGCAATACCCGTTTGACATTTAATCCGGCGATCTCACCAGCCTCTTTGGTGGCTAAACGCTGCGAATCATTAAAATAAGCCGGGACGGTAATAATGGCGTCAGTAACCTTTTGGCCTAGATAATCTTCCGCGGTTTTTTTGAGATCCTGCAAAATCATGGCGGAAATTTCCGGCGGCGTGTAATCTTTGCCGCGCACCTCAACTTTTACCAATTCTTCCGGACCACCCACGATTTTATAGGGAACGAGTTTTTCTTCTCCCGTGACTTCGGAATGCCGTCGCCCCATGAATCGTTTGATCGAAAATACCGTGTTTTGTGGATTGGTGACCTGCTGGTGTTTGGCCGGCAAGCCCACCAATCGTTCTCCCTTGTCTGTAAAGCCGACCACAGATGGCGTAAGTCTTGAACCCTGCGAGTTAATTAACACTTTCGGCTGTGAGCCTTCCATGACCGCCACCACCGAATTGGTTGTTCCAAGATCAATTCCAATAACCTTTGTCATTTGCATTATTCCTTTTTGTGGTTGTTCGGACGCATCCAGGTTAACTTTAACCCGCACTACGCCCATACTTGTATTCTAGCCACCGGTAACCGCTTTCGTCTTGGCTCCATTGTGTTGACACCGGCGAAATTAGATGGCCTGATTGACCGTAGAGCAAGCACCGTGCCGCAGGGACTATAAGGCGGATGTTTTTTTTATAACTCTATTTAAAAATAATGCTTATGTCGTTGGATGGATGTAACATGTCAGCTTATATACGTCGTCAAAAAGCCGTTTTCGGCAAGCTGTTGTTGTATCTTCCTGCCACCTTGGCAGCATGGGCCATAACTTATTTTTTCGAAGCGGATCTAACGACGCCGGACAGGGCTGGTGCCACATTAGTCAAAATCGTCAGGCGTGTGGAGCGTCCCTTGGCCACCTTGATGCCGCGGTATTGACTTTGAATCCAGAATTGCAGACGTTGAGCCTGGAGTTTTTTAAGAATTCGGCGGTCCACCAGCACGCAATATTTAGTGACGCGGACGGGCGGAGTCCGGCCGTCAGGTGAAAATTTCGCCACCTGGCATAACTGGCTGGCCCCGGAACAAAGTTTAATTTTGCCACCACTGTAGAACACCAGCGATGGTTCAATATAGCCGGCGGCGGCAAGTTTGTACCCATGCCTTTCAAAATGGGCCATGAAATGGCCGGCCTGGCGACTGATTTGCAGGGCCTTAATGCCCGGTAACACGGTGGTCATGAGCAGGATAATGCTGATCATAAACGAGAAGGCGGTAACGTACGGCCAAGCAGGGCGATTCCAGCTTACAGCGCCGGCCACGCCGACGCCAGCAAAGGATGCGGCCAGAAGAATACTCCAGCGAAAAATATTG
>JABEVA010000006.1 GCA_013044065.1 Phycisphaerae bacterium | reverse complement strand
GGAGGTGGACTCCAGCGAAGCCCTGAGGTGATGAGCCTGCTCGAATGTGGTGGCGGACAGGATAGGACGGATAAACCACGCATTACTCTTACCAAAGGCTCCTATGTTTCGTCGAATTTTATGCTTACCACCTGGAAAGTACCGTTATTGCGCGGTGAGTCTGTTGGCCGCCGTTGTGTTTTTTACGGGAAGGTCCTTACCTGCGGCACGGGCGACGGTAAGCAGCCGACAAGTGCTGCATGCGATTAAACTCGGTGTGAATTACCTGCTGAAACATGAAAAGTCGGGCAATTGTTGGGAACGAGGCATATTTACCTCAGGTTATTTTCGTCAACGCGGGGGCCGCACGGCGATGGCCACCCAAACACTGTTGGAAGTCGGTCAGAGTTTGGATCCAAGGGAACTGAATATATTTTCTCCCAAGATGCGAGCCGCAATCGCCTACACCGCCGGCATTCATTCCATCGACACGTACGTCGTATCATTCCAGGCCAACGCCATGGCCCTGCTGCCCCATAAGCCTGAATATTTATCGGTGCTTCATCGCGATTATAAGCTTCTGCGTGAGGGAATGAAACGGGGCGGCGGCTACGGGTATCGGCTAAAAAAGACAAAAGCCGATGCACACACCATTATACTATCCCAGGGCTGGGACAACTCCAACGCGCAATATGGCGTGCTGGGAATGTGGGCGGTGGCCCATGCGGGGTTGCGGGTGCCCATGTCCTACTGGGATTCGGTCAAAATGCACTGGCGGGCCTTTCAATACTCCGACGGTACATGGGGTTATGCCTCCCACGCGGATAGGCCGGTGCAAGGTGTGCTTTCCAGCAGACCGGATTCCATGACGCCCGCCGGCCTTGCCAGCCTGCTTATTGCCGATGAATATGAGCGTAGCACCTCGCCGGATCGCAGCATTGTCCGCGGCCTGGCCTGGCTGGACCGGCACATCCATCCCCACATCGGTGATACGTATACCTTGTATGGTTATGCCCGGGTGGGGATGGCGTCGGGGCTGCAATACTTTGGCCATACCAACTGGTATCGCAGCATTGCCGCCCGGCTGGTGCGGGTCCAGCGGAACAACGGCAGTTGGGGGGCCGGCATCACCGGACCTCCACGGGTGCAGAATCGAATCGTCGGTACCTGTTACGCTCTGTTGACGCTGGCCCGGGGACTCAATCCGGTATTTCTTAACAAACTGCAGTACTCTCCCGGATATTATGGTTCATGGAACCGTTATCCGCGTGATGTCGGCAATCTGACGGCATGGATCAGTCGCACGTATGAACAACCCATGAACTGGCAGGTAGTCAAATGCGATAGTCCCGTACGCGAGTGGCTGAATTCGCCGGTGCTTTATATCAGCGGATCACAGGACCCCAAGTTCACCAAGACCGATGTCGCTAAAATCCGTCGCTATATCGATGCCGGAGGAATAGTATTTTCCAACAGCAATAATGGTTCAACAGCCTTTACCAAAGCGATGGAGCGCTATGCACGGGAAGTAGTCCATCATCAATATCCTTTGAAAACTCTTTCGGTTAGAAGCTCAATTTACACTTTGCAATCTTATTACCATCTGCAAAACCAGGGCCTTCTGGCGATATCCAATGGAGCGCGATATTTGTGGATTATCAGTCCGGTGGATTTTGCCAATGCCTGGCAGCAGCGGGCCCATCTCAACGAGTCTTATTCGCAGATTCCCTTAAACTTGTACCTGTACGCCACCGGCAAGGTGGCCTTGGCTAATAAGCTTACATCTTTGCATGTGCCACCGGCAAGAGGCAAGGCGGTGCGGACTATTCACATCGCCTTGATCAAATACCACGGAAATTGGAATCCGGAACCCGGGGCTTGGCCGCGAATGGCCAGGTTGGCGGCTTGGCGATTCTCCACGCATCTGGTCTTGACCAGCGAAAGAGTGGGGCGGTTGAACGCTGCCATTACTCCCCTGGCCCATATTACCGGGACCGGGTCGTTTCACCTGACGCCCAGGCAAGTAGCACATTTGCGAGTGTTTCTGGCGTTGGGCGGCACGCTCTTTGGCGATGCCACCGGTGGCAGCGTTACCTTTTCGCGTTCCTTTCGACAGTTGGTGGGACAGCTTTATCCGTCGTTGGGGGCAATGTCCAAACTCAGTCGGCGTTCTGCCGTTTACCGTGGCACAATGCCGGGGGGCATTTCGTCAATGAGGGTTCAGTATCGAAAGTTCTACGCGAAGAAGCATGGGGTTAAAACCCGCCCGGAGCTGATGGGGGTAAAAAAAGGCGGCAGGTGGAGCGTTATATATTCGCCGGACGATATAAGCAGTGGTTTGTTGGGGACCAACACCTGGGGTATCAGCGGCTACGTGCCGGCTTCCGCCCAAGTTCTGGCCCGTGACATTATCCTTTACGCGGCGGAAAAGAAAGTTGGGCCGGCCACTCGGCCCGGTAAATCTTTGCCCAGCCCGATGCATACAAAGCCGGCTGGTTCCGTTTCGTCTTCCAGCCGCCCAGGCATGTGAATCGTGAATTTTCGGACTACCGCACTGTTGGAGTTTGCACTGGCTGTCCCAGGCTGTGCTGAGGTTTGGCCTGAACCCGTAAAGTCCAGAGCGCTAGCATCAGCGCCGTCGCCAACAGCACCGCTCCGCAGAATTGATGCGCGGTCGTCACCATGGCCTGCCAGAACAATGGATGTGCTAGAACATGCCCGCCATCGGTGGCGATGACCGCTCCGACACCCAACAAAACCTGCAAACTTACCACGGTCAGCAGGGCCACGCCTAAGCGACGCAGTATCGGTTCATCCTGATGCCGTGCCCAGGTTCTTATTCCCACGAACATGGCCAAAAGCAGTAGCACAGTGGCCAGGCCGATGTGCCAAATCAGCAGACGACCGGTATGTCGCAGGATTGCACCCAGGAAAAGTTGAAATATCAACAAGAAAACCAGCGTCCAACTAAGGGTAAAATCAGTGCCGACACCGGCTCGTTGCACGGTTTCAAAATTGCTACGCCAGGATCGGGAACAGACCACGGCAATGGCAACGAGAACCGCAAATACAATCTGGCCGAAGGTGGCGTGAACTATGGCCAGACGCGTGCTGGGATCCATGTTGATTCGCGATTGATGGCTGGTGAAATGTCCCGTCACCCGAAGTCCGCCCAAAATACCTTGTCCAATGACCATCAATAAAGCCAGAATGGCCAAGCCCTTCACCCAGCGCCGGTGGTCACGAAACCACAGATAAACCGCTTGGGTCATGGTGGCGAGGCCCACCAGCGTTCCCAGCAGGCGATGGGTGTGTTCAAAGTATACCCCTCCGGTCATGCGGGTCAGCGGGAACAGAAACATGTTGTAGCGAAACACGTCGGGCCAATCGGGTACAGAAAGGCCGGCATTAAAACCAGTCACCATGCCACCGGCCAGAATCAGTAGCAGGGTGATACAGGCGGTGGTTAGAGTAAAAGCTCCTTCGCCATGCAACCGCGATTCGCGATCCGGATTGAGTCTTTGTCCAAGCAAGGCTCCAAACGCCCCTAACAAACCAGAAAGGGCCAAGGACGAAAATCCCCACAGCAACATGTAGTCTATGATGCGGTGGTCCGTGGTGAGATCATGACCCAATGTTCCTAGAATAAGCAAATTGGCGATTCCCGCCCCCACACCAGAAACTAACCCGCCGCGCCAGCCCCGATTGGTTGTCGCCGCCGCGAAACCTCCTCCGAGAACCATAGCCAGAAGCATTAAGGCCAAAATAACGCCTGCTGGTATTGCCGCGCCTGGCATTCTGCAGATATAGCCCAATGCCCACATCAGTCCGGAAGTACCGAAACCACATGCCAATATCTCTCCAAAATCACTGTTTCCAGAACCTTGCCGCCGCGCCTGATGGACATGACTCTGCGGCTGATTGCTCAGGTCGTTTGAATGTGATAAAAGTGCCATGATTAATTCCAAGAAGCGGAATACCGTATTCCGCGCCGCCCCAACGTTAAAACGTTTTGTCGCCAAGCCACACCAATGCACACTATAGAGGGTGGGCCGACTATATTTCAAGGCTACCTCACATGACAGAATCTTTTTTGGAGATGTTTCACCGGCCAGATTGTTTTTTGAGTGGACCCGGTGAACTATACCACCGTCCAGAAAACCAACTTGAATCACTTGTATTGAACTGCCAGAGGTGCATAATACCGAAGGGGTGCCAGGGATGGCGCTGTTGCATTGATCAAAGGTCGTCACGGAAGTCCATTCTCATGTCAATAATACCGGCCATTATTGCCCGTTATTGTCGTCCGGCGCTTAGGGACCGGGCAAGAATAGCTTCACGCTTTCTGGCCGGTCCTTTTGGCCGCTGGCTTCGTTGTTCGCTCCTTACAGACCCACTGGCGGTGTATGCGCATCGCTCACGCCACGCCAGCAGCCAAAATTCCTGCGCCGTAAAGCACGAATTTATTTTTTCGGGGTCCCTTAGCTTTGTCCTTGCATCGATGCTGGCGGCACTCTGCGGGCTTGGCCCTCAATCGGCGGCGGCAACTTTCTTGCGGCATCCACCGCCGCTGTTGCCACCCACCATCGTCCTGCATGATCTTTGGCCGGATTTGTCACTCGTCCAAAAGCAGGCCTGTATGGTACCGCAAGGGATGAAGCCTCTCTACAGCATGGATGATTGGCGCTGGTTTCAAAGAAAATATGGGGCGCAGGCCCGGCGTGTGAAATACGAATTTTTATCCAAGCGACTGACGTTTGCCGCAGCCATGCTTAAGCAGGCGCAGCGGGAAACTCATCGCGGCCGGTCTCGGCTTTTGTGCTTGCGTGTCTTTGCCCTGTGCTATCAAAGTCGCAGTGGTTCGCCGTTGGCTCAGGCTGCCGTCAGCCGCTACATGCAGGTGACGCAACTTCACAGCGTTGTCCAGATAGCCCCAATATGGCAAATGTCCAACTTGCTGGCATACTTAGCCGCTACCCCGCTGGTAGACCGTCGTCGCTACGATATTCTCGCCGAACAGGCAAATGTGCAACTCACCCTGGAATTGCTGTGGGTAGGGCAGGTTCGCGCTGCCTATCGCGTGGTCAGGCATCTGGGAATTCACGAGACGCTCACTGTTCGGTCGGATCACAGGCTTATGTTTGAAATGTCGGTGGCACGTACGATTGTGCAGCAAACCCAGCGCATGATCCAAGATCTGGATAAACAATACCGCCTGATGCTCTCTGGCCAGGAATCGGCAGCTATGGAGGTTTATCTCTACGCTACGGTGGTTTCGCCGCGCCCGCATCTCAGGGCTTGGATTTTACTCCATTGGTCCCGTAGCCCCGTGGGTGAGTTAGACCGCCTGATGCGTGCCTGCCGGAAAGATCCCTCCGAGTGCTATCGGTGCGCCAGGGCGCTTCAGGCCGAGGCCCAGGTCTTACCTGCGGGAGTTTTGCGTAACCGCGTCCTTTTTGCCGCGCTCACAGATTACGTCCGATATCTGAAATTACCATTGAATCGGCATAACCGGGTGGAGCGAACTCTGTCGCGAATTGCGGTCCAACAGGTTATTGAACAGGGGGCCAGGCCGAATCCGAATATCAATCCGCTTCAGGGACTGGTGGGCATGCCGACTTCTATTGCGTCGACCAAACGGAGCGCAAGGTAATCCGCGCCCAATCATGGCGATGGACATTTTGGCGGCCGTGGCTGTTTTGGAGAGTACCTTTTCCAAGTGGTTGGGGGCCAGCCGTCCTATAATGACGGCATTCTCAGTACCTTAACGATGGGCTGCTGTCAACCCGCAGGCCATGTCTTAGGCCTGTTGCTTTAAAATCGGACGGAAAGTCTTTACAATGTATCAACCATTTCCTTGTCGGCTTGGCTATTTTGGGCCCGGTGGCTGGTTATCCCGGTCACAGATGGTTCGAGGGTACGTGCATGATTCTGAATCTGATTCGGTTTATTTTCGCGGGGCTTGTGGCGCTGGTCGGGCTGGCATATCAGACAGGGCATGGAGTGAACTTTCAGGCCAAGCCCTATTTCATGCTGGTAGCAGGTATTGTGCTGGCTTTTATGGTCATCACAATTGATCTGATGTTTCGTCGTAAAAACCTTTCCGCTATTTCCGGGCTGTTTCTGGGCTTGCTGGTGGGAATCGTTCTTTCTTTGGTCCTCGGAGCATTGGTTGATCAGATATCCAAGGTTTTCCTTGATGTCCGGGAGTTACGCGAGTACAGAACCCTCATCCGTGGCGGCAAATTATTGATTGGGCTTTCGGCTTGTTATCTAAGTATTTCCCTCATCTTACAGACCAAAGACGACTTTCGTTTTATTATTCCCTATGTTGAGTTCAGTCGCGCCACCCGTGGGCCGCGCCCGTATATTCTGGACACCAGCGCCATCATCGACGGCCGAATTGCGGATATTGCGGTCACCGGTATTCTCGAAAGCCAACTGATTGTGCCCCGTTTCGTGATCAATGAACTGCAAACCGTGGCCGATTCCGCGGATCGCCTCAGACGCGCTCGGGGGCGTCGTGGTCTGGATGTGCTTCAGAAATTGCAGGCGATGCCGAAGCTCGAACTTCGCATCTGGGACGGAACCCTGGTGGATAACGCCAAGTTTCAAGGCGTGGATCAAAAGCTTGTGGCCTTGGCGGCGCAGGAAAACAGTCGCGTTGTCACCAGTGATTACAATCTTAATAAAGTGGCAACTTTGCATGGCGTTACTGTGGTAAACCTCAACGACTTGGCCAATGCCGTCCGGGCAGTGGTATTGCCGGGGGAACAGATGCGCGTTCGCGTGATCAAGCCCGGCGAGTCTCCCGGGCAGGGCGTCGGCTATCTTGAGGATGGCACCATGGTGGTCATTGAAAATGCCCGCGATAAAATTGGAAGCGACATTGATATTTTGATTACCAATTCGGTACATACTTCGGCCGGGCGCATGATCTTTGCTCGCTGCACCACGGAAGCGTCTGGCGTAAATCACGTTGGCAATCATGGTCGGGCATCCGCCTGAGGTCCGAGCTGGCAGTCCGATGAAGATTGCGTTGCAGTGAATCTACCCATAGCATGACGAGGGCGGCTTCGATGGTGGCGGCCGGATGGAGTTGGCTTTGAACAGCGAAAATTTGAATCGAGAGTTTCAACGGGTATTTCCGGAGTCTGCAAATGATGCCGCTATTCTAGAGGTGC
>JABEVA010000067.1 GCA_013044065.1 Phycisphaerae bacterium | reverse complement strand
CCCGGTTCGGCGTGCAATCAGAGAGGCTCCCACAGGGAGCAAAGGAGTTTTTATGTTGTTCAAGTCTTTCCCAATTTCTTCGTCACTGGCGGCCAAGGCGGGCCTCACCATTTGCACCGGTGCGGTGCTGGCATTAGCGGGGTCAGCCGGCACGGCGGTCGGCACCGTTACGCCCTATTTGGAATGGAATTTCTCCAATACCAGCGGCACCACCGTAGCGGATACCGGCTCGGCCGCGTCGTCATCCTACAACGGGACGCTGGTCGGTGGTGCCACTGTCAGCGGCGGGCAAATGGCTACCACCGGTACCGCCGGCATGGGGATGCAGATTCCATACGGAGCCTTCGGCGCCATTACCGGCGACTTTAGTTTTGAAATGCTCAGTACCGTCAGCAATCCCGCTAGCGCTAATGATGGCTGGAACACTTTCTTCAATGTTGGTGGGAACTCGAGCAACCAAAGCGGTATCTTGGTCCATAGCGTCGCCGGAGGTGCTGGTGCCCCCAGCGCCGCCGCCTTCTATACCACCAGCTCCGACAACACGGGTAATCTCAGTGGTCCTGTCCTCTCGTCGGGCGAACAAGTATTGGTAGATGTAACCTACATAGCTTCTTCCGGATTGTTCAGCTTCTATGTGAATGGCACCCTCGCCAACAGTACGACTCTCTCCAGCAGTGAATATACCGATTTCGGTAACTTGGCGACATTCGCGGGCACTAGCAACAGTGCTGCTTACGACGGGGTTGGCGGATTCGATTACTGGAACAACTTGTCGTTTGTTGGAACCACTAACTATTTTTCGGTTTACAATTCGGCCCTGACTGCCAACCAGGTAGCGGCTAATTATACGGCCGTTCCTGAGACCGGCACACTGGGATTGCTGGGTCTTGGGGCCTTGGGCCTGCTGATGCTGAAGCGCCGGAAGACGGCTTGAATTGCGTTTCGGTTATTCGGTAAGCGGGCGTTACCTTGAAGGGTGGCCGGCGGTATTTGTGCGTGGCATCCTATTGACTGCAGAATGCCGGTGCCCAGCGCCCGGGTGGACTCGCCCATTGTGCTATTGGGCCGCGGAAAGGATAAAAACATGAAACGCGGTTTTACGCTGGTTGAGCTTTTGGTGGTCATTCTCATCATCGCTATCTTGATAGCCTTGCTGTTGCCAGCGTTGTCGCGTGCACGGGCGTTGGCCACCCAAATCGCGTGTGCGAGCAATCTTCGCCAGCAGGGACTGGCCATGCAGGAATACTTGAATGTGTGGAACTTCTATCCCGGAGACGATCAGATGCAGGGGCTGGTCACTGGACAGCCAAGCCCCACCGGTAATGGGAGTGGGGCGACGGGCTTGTTTTGCGCCATCTGGCCAGCTCGACTTCTGTCGATGATGGGGCCAGGGGGCGTTGGCGCATTTTATTGCCCTGCTGAGCCGCTTAACATGCAATGGATGCTGTATGCTCCCACGTTTACACCATCGGGGGGGTGCTATTATGCGTATGGCGCCACTGGCTGGGGTTATGCCAACGGCTGGTCCCTGTTGACGATTCCGTACAATAATCCGGTGGTGGCTTTTTCGTACGGATATAACGACTGGGGAACCTACGGATCTGGTTCTCCGGCGGGTAACAATACGCCGGGATTGGGCCTAGGCGCGGATATTGGTCCGAGCGGAATACCAGGGCCATTCGGCGGCTTCCCACAATTGTCCGCCGGCAGGGTGGTGGATCCCTCGGAGATGATCGCGATTACTGATCGGGTTAGCGACGCCGCCTTGGGCGTGCCCGGATACCCGTTCATCTATAACGTGGATCCCACCATAACCAGTATGGATTTGCCCCAAACCAATGTTCCAGGGGTGGTGCAACACGCGGAATGGCCCGCAGCAGTTCATAATAATGGCTCTAACGCACTGTTTTGCGACGGGCATGTATCGTGGTATTCTCAGGCTGCGTTGACCACTATTAACCCGGCCCTGCCTGGTGGGGCGGACATGAATCGCATGTGGAACAACGACCACCAAGTACATACCGATTCTGCGGGTGGCTACTAGGCCATTCATGCCGTACTAGATCGGCATAGGGCCCGCAGATGGACCTTTCACCAAGGGGCTCTGCGGCGGCGGGCGATGCCTGGCGGAGGGGGTGGAATGTGTTACTTCTTGTCAACGCGAATCGTATCATAGGAGACTCCCATGAATCGTGGACTAGGCTTAATCCTGATGGCTGGCCTTGCGGCATTATCTTCTTGGTTGTGGGAATCACGTCTGTGCGCCGCGCCGGGGCCAGCGACGGAGGCACGCGATGTGGCGCTTATGCCGACATCGCGGCGAAACAGCTATTATATTTGCAACCGCGCTCCGCTTCTACCCAGCGCGGTCCTCCGCCTGCCATACGGAGCCGTGAAAGTGGGCGGCTGGGTACACAATATGCTGGTGATTGAGTCGCATGGTATGGAAGGACACATGGACCAGGTGAAAAATGGCAACGACGTTGTCGACGGCCCCGCCAATTGGTGCAATTACGATAAAACCGCGTGGACCCACCCGGGCTCCATGAGCACCAATGGTTGGGAGGAATTGCCCTATTGGCTCCGCGGCTACGTGCCTATGGCTTTTCTGCTAAAAAACAAACGCATGATGGCGGACGCCACGCATTGGGTCAAGGGCGTCATGTCCACGGAGCAGTCGGACGGCTATTTCGGCCCGGCTCGCCTCAAGACCATCCACAACGGATTGCCGGATCTGTGGCCCGACCAAATCATGCTTGAGGTGTTGCAGGAATATTACGACGCCACGGGTGATAAGCGAGTGCTGGCCCTGGAAACACGTTACTTTCACTACTTGGAAACATTGCCACCCCATCTGTTCAACTTGGGATGGGCCGCAGTGCGCTGGAGCGAGGGCATTCACGATATCTACTGGCTCTACAACCGCACGGGTGATAAGTCCCTGTTAAAATTGGTGAGAACGATCAATGCCCACAGTTTGAAATGGACCGTCGGCGCGACGGTGTACCACGGGGTGAACTTTGGAGAGGGATTCCGCGAGCCGGCGGAATACTACCAGCTTTCCCATAACCCGCGAGACTTGCAGACCACGCGTAACGACTGGAAAACCGTGTTTAGTGTTTATGGGCAAGTACCTGGCGGCGGGTATGGTGCGGACGAAGTCACCAGGATTGGGTATTATGGTCCGCGGCAGGGAATAGAAACCTGCGCCGTTGTGGAGAATATGCGCAGCGACGATGTGCTTACGGGCATTTCCGGCAACCCATTCTGGGCCGACCGCTGCGATCGCCTGGCCATGAACACTCTGCCCGCTGCCGCCACTTCCACCATGGGAGCGTTACATTACCTCACCGCGCCGAATCAGATACAGCTTGATCCTGGGAACAAGGCCCCGGATGTGAACGACAGCGGCACCGAGTTCTCCTACAGCGCCGGGCCGGTTTACCGCTGCTGTGAGCACAACTTCAGCCAAGGGTGGCCTTATTACAATGAATTCGTCTGGTTGGGGACGTCGGACGATGGCCTTTTGGCTAACTTTTACAGCGATTCTTCGGTGAGGGCCAAGGTGGGCAGCCGCGGTCAGACGGTTCGTATTTCGGAATCCACGCGCTATCCCTTTGGACAGACGGTGAAATTTATCATTAAAGCCCGACATTCCACACGATTCCCTTTGTACGTGCGCGTACCGGATTGGTGTGTCGGCGCGGTGGCGGAAATCAATAGCAAGCCGTTGATGGTGCGGGCGACTCCGTGCTCGTACTTACGCATAACCCGCAGGTGGAAAACCGGAGATGTGCTTTCGCTGACGCTGCATATGCATGTTCTCGTACACCGCTGGACGAGCAATCCGCAGGCCCGCGACGCGGTTTCGGTCAGCTACGGTCCGCTGGCCTTTTCGCTAAAAATACGAGAAAAATGGACGATGTATCCGGGCGTATCGCTCTGGCCACACTGGTCGGTTTATCCCGCGTCGCCCTGGAACTACGGTCTGCTACTGAACCCGAAGAACCCGGCGGCATCGTTTGCGGTGGTCCGCAAGGCGGGGTCGGTTCCGGGGCAGCCTTGGACCCAAGCGACGGTGCCGCTTGAATTAAAGGTGAGAGCGCGGCAGATACCAGGCTGGAAAATAAATAAGCTGGGCATGATTGGGCAAATCCACGAAAGCCCGGTGGTTTCTCATCAGCCGACGCATACCATCACGCTGATTCCCATGGGAGCAGCGCGGTTACGGGTTTCCATGTTTCCGGTCATTGGCGCTGGCGCGTCGGCCCACCGTTGGAGAGTACATCCACCGGCGGCCATAGCCCAGGCATCCTGGTGTGATCCCGGAGATTCAGTGGCCGCTATGGTGGATGGAATAACCCCCGGCACTTCGGCGGACTTGGACGTACCCCGCTTTACGTGGTTTCCACACCGCGGAACCCGCGAGTGGGCACAACTGACCTTTTCGCGGGGGAGGGCAGTGTCGCTG
>JABEVA010000066.1 GCA_013044065.1 Phycisphaerae bacterium | reverse complement strand
GCGTGAGAGAGCCCCGGATCCGGCCAATGCGCCGCTGCCGACTGGTGGTACGGCGGGCCGGCGCATTCCACTGCCGATGCCGCTGCCGATGCCGCTGCCCAGACCGATGGTGTCGCGATCCGGTGCCGCGGGCCGGCTGCTGGAGGCGGACATGGCATCCGGTGCGGCCCGGCGGGAGGTGGACGGAGTGGGGCCGGCCTCAATGGGAACTTGCAGCAAGGTTCCACAGCTACTGCATCGGCATACACCGCCGCGGAAGCCATCGTCCAACTCCAACACCTTGGAGCACTTGTGGCACTGAACTATGATCGCCATAAGGTTGGCTCCTTAACGAGAAAACATGCCTCTCACCGCTCCGAAACCTGAAACCATCCCCTGATTGCATCCACAAAGCACCATGGTAACGGCATTAACGCAGAATCTCCACACGTGAGAACTCTGGCGACAGAAGTTCAAAAAGCCGGCGCATCGGGCGCTGGGATACCTCAATTTCGCCCACGGTGGTCGGAGGAGTGGTGATGATGACGGTGGAATGGGGACTGATGCCCCCGGCGGCGCGGCCGATTTTAACCAGCGTTATGCGATAGCCGTGGCCATGTCCCAGAGGATTGGGAAACTCGGTTTCCCCGCCGATTTGGAGGCGATACCGGCCCGGGGGAATGGGTAGCAGATCCGCCATGCGGATGGGCATGGAGGTAATAAAAATACCCCGATCAACGACGTCGAGGCGGTTGTATCGCAGCAAAATTCTAGCGTCGAAGGGGCCGAGAATAACCTTAATTCCAGTGCCGGGGCGCAGGTTTCGCGCTTGCACGCCGGGATTGATGTGCTGGAGCAAATGTGGCGTGATGCGGTATAAATAGGCTAGATAATCCAGAGATTCTCCCGCCGCAACTGGTACCACGCGGGTGAGAGGGTCATTGGGAATAACGCCCCCGGAAAGGAGCGTGCGCCGGTTCAATCGGCTTAAGATATGGCGTATGGTGCTGGACTGCGGCTCGGCAAATCCGCGCAGCTTCACCAGAGCCTCGTTGAGCAGGGTTCTTGCGGTGAGAATATTTCCATGGCGCAGATCTTCTCGGGCCAGGTCCAGACTCAGGTTGGTTTGGTGGATCACGCCGGGCGAAAGCACGGCGATGACCTGCCAATGATGCGGGGTATGGGGTGCTGCACCCCAGGGCGATTCGCCATGGGTGGACAAAAATACGCGTTGGATAACCGGTGCAGAACCGGGGTTCTCGGAAAGACCCGCGGACTGTGGCCGATGTTTACCGGGGTGACCGGCGTGATGATGCATTTGAAGATCAGCCCGGGCCAGAACCATCTTCCGCACCAGATAGCCCTGCCAGAGTCCCCAGGCAATCAGGCCGGCCACGCCCATCCACATCAGCGCTGTTAGCAGCGGCCATCGGCGACGGTGATTTATTCGACCAAAAGCGCGCATCGTAAAACCAAACCCGTCTTTGCAGTTGCTCTCTCGGTGCCGGCCTTGGGGCGATTCCATGTCCCTATGAATTTAGCATCGGATGACGGTTTCGTCGGTAACAATCATATTCATGGGGATATCATGTGGTTCAACCGGAAGGTCTTGCGGCAGCACCTGCTCCTGAAAACATAGCGCCATGCGCACGGCACGGAGCTCTTTCTGCGAGAGAAAGCGATCGTAGAATCCCTTGCCGCGGCCCAGGCGGTAACCCCGGCGGTCAAAGGCGATGCCGGGTACGACCACTAAATCAATCTGGCCCAGAGATACCAGTGTCCCCTGGACCGGGTCGCGTGGGCCGGTCGGCTTGCCCTGCGGCGGAAAGTCCAGGGACTGTATCTCGACCGGCTCGATAGCCCGCTGTTCCCAGAAGACCCGCGGCACGGCAATACGCTTGCCGGCAGTCCAGGCTTGAATGGCCAGGGTGGAGGTTTCCACCTCGCTTTCCATAGATAAAAAAAGCATGATCAGTTGGGAGTCGCGAAATTCGACGGTGTTGACCAGACGATTGCACGCGGCCAATGATCGCGCATGGCGGTCTGAGGCGTCAATTTTTCCCAAAAGGTCTTTCATGTTGTTTCGAATTGTTACTTTGTCCATGAGTTCGCTTCCTTGATTCAGGGGCCATTTTTTTTATTGTCGTTGTTCCATCCGGGTCAATTCAGTTGACCACCGCCTCGGCAGCCCCTTTTTAGGTGTCCTGCGGATGGGTGTTGGCTTGCCGGCGCACCGCGGCGAGCTTCTCCAGATACCGGCCAAACTCCGCCTCGCGTCCGCGATTGGTGGGGATATAATAGTTTTTTTCCACGCCCAGGTACACCTGCGGAACATAACCCTCCGGAAAGTTATGGGCATATTGATAGCCAATGTGTCCCAGCGCTGCGGCACCCGGATAATGACAGTCGCGCAAATGCCGGGGCACCGGAATGGTGCGGTTCTCCTTCACATCCGCAGTAGCGGCATCAATGGCCACAGTGGCGGCGTTGCTTTTGGGGCAGCAGGCCAGATAAGTCACGGCTTGGGCGAGGGTGAGGCGACATTCAGGCAGGCCGACAAAATTGGTGATTTGCACTGCGGCGGCGGCCAGAATAACGGCCATGGGGTCGGC
>JABEVA010000065.1 GCA_013044065.1 Phycisphaerae bacterium | reverse complement strand
GGGTGGGCCTCCTTGGCGCTACGCATCTCAATGTGCGCCGCCATGGCATTCACCACCTGATCCAGGGTCAGCGGGGTCGTATCGATAATGATGGCGTCGGGGGCTTGAGTTAAGGCACCAACCCGGCGCGTGCGATCCTGTTGATCGCGCTGGAGGATATCAAGAAGGATCTGATTTTCGTCGACGGGCACATTGCGGCGGGTCAATTCCAGAAAGCGCCGATGGGCTCGACTGCGCGGATCGGCATCCAGAAAAAATTTGCAATCGGCGTTGGGAAACGCCACTGTTCCCTGGTCTCGCCCTTCGGTGACCAGCGATTGCGATTGGGCGGCAATACTGCGTTGCCGCTGCACCATTGCCTGACGCACGGTGGGGTTGTCCGCGGCGCAGCGGGTGATTTGGGTGATTTGCGGTGTGCGGATGGCCTGGGAGACATCTTGGCCTGCCAATAAAATTCTGGCCGGGTGGGTGGAAAAATCGAAATCCAGTTGAATTTCAGCAACGCGGCGACCCATGGCCTCGGGATCTTGGGTAATACCTTGCTTCAGGGCATCCAAGGCGACCGCGCGATACATAGCACCGGTGTCCAACTGGCGGATATTGAGCCGGCGGGCCAGCAGCAGGGCTGCGGCGGATTTGCCCGAACCGGCGGGGCCATCAATGGTAATAATCACGTTGCATCACCATCCTGCAAAAGCAATTCCAGTTTCTCCCAAAAATCACCCGCCACGGTTAAGGAACGATGGTGTGGCGGATGGTCATAGGGTAGATATTGTACCCGCGGTGAGCGCGTTTGTATGGCGCATAAATCGGGGGCGACGTTGGGCCGGCCCCGGCCGAGCCAAAGCAGTCCTGCGGGGTCGGAGCCGAATTACCGATTCCCGACGGGCCTGACCACACCGGCTTTGCGCAAGGCTCTATAGATAACTCTGGTCATGAGCTTTTGTCCATTAACATTGGGATGAATATGGTCGCCGTTGAAGAGTTTCCATCGGCCGGCGATGGCATGAAAGATATTGATGGTGGTGAGTCGCATGACATGGGCGATGCGCACGATTCGCGGTACCACACCGTGGGCGGGTATGGCGGGGTGTGGGCCATGCACCGTCCCATCTTCCAGTGATGGCGGCAGGCAAATGAAAACTCGTGGGCGGGTGGAAAGGTGTTGAAAGTGCCGGACCAGATCGGAATAATCTCGGGTAAAATTTTTATGCACATCGGCGCGATTGGATGGGTTGGAATCGTTGGTGCCGAGCATGATGATGACAATATTGGGTCTGAATTTGGTGGCGCGCTTAAACTGCGGTACCTGCCAATAGGAAACCATCCATCCGGGATGGTTGGGCGGCAGGTGCTTAAGCGCTGTGGCACCGCCGTGGCCGCAATTCAGAACGTCATAGCCTTTGCCCAAGCGCTTTTGCAGAAGTGCGGCGTAGGCCTCTGTGAGACGGTTGGGTACGCCGTAACCCCAGGTGATGCTGTCGCCAACGCAGGCGATGCGCACCGGCACTTTGGCCATGGCCCGTGCGCCAAACATCGCCACAAAGCTAACCGCGGCCACAACCACCAACGGTCGAATTCGTCGTAACATGGTCATCTATTGCTCCGAAAAGGATTCCAAATGAACAGCCCGTTGCTGAGCACTTGCAACCCAGCTTAAAAGCGATGCGTTAGCCTGTCAAAGAGGTCCAAGCTGGGGCCAAACCGGCTAAAACGTCCATGGCGGCTCCGGTGAACCAAATAACCGCCACGTGTAACGGTGAGAGACCACTGGTCACGACCGAAATTACAGGCCTGTTGGTGATTTAGAAAACCAGACAAAAGACGCCGGCGCGATCAACACGCCTTGCGCCTCGCACCAGCCTTGACGGGCTGGCAGCACAGCTCCTCACCACAGGCAATCGGGGCGATGAGGCGGTTGTCCGCGGTACCATCGCGCACGGGCAGACCGTAGCCATCGGTCAGCGCTTTGCGGTGTTCCAGTATGGCCTGCATCTGGGCGGGCGTGCCGATGGCGGGCGGGTTATTTTTAGCTGCGTCGCGCAGCATGGCCCAGGCTACTTCGGAAGCAATGGCCGAATCACGGGCGATGGGGAAGCCAAGGTTTTTTCCGGCCATAATGGAGCGGGCAAATACATCCAGCATGACATCGATTTTTTTATCGCCAAAAGGTGCGGTTTTAGAAATTGTTTCCGTCACGCCGTGGAGTTCGATGGTGGCGGTTCTGAAGTTATGGGTCATGCGTGCCACGCCCTTGGTGCCAATGGCTTCGGCATAGCAGTTGTGGGTTTTCACCTGGGCCAAGTGGCCATAGACAAAGCCCTGTGTGATGTCAAAAATCACGCCATTTTTGAACACACCATGGGCGGTGACCCACCAGGGTTGTTTATAATTCCAAAGGCGAGCGCCCTGCGCGTGCCAGGAGGCGTAGTCGCTTTGTGCGTACCAGCGAGCGACATCCACATAGTGCATGCCGCAGTCGTGAAAGGGAGGTCCTTCCGGATCGTGGCCTTCCGTGGGCATGTGGCCGGGGGTCATGTGGCAGACGCGCACAATGGCCAGATCCCCGATCTGGCCGGACCGGATGAAATTAACGATCTCCTGATGATACCAGGCGTTGCGGTTGAAGATATTGACTGCCACCAGGCGGTCCGATGCTTCAATGGCCTTGACGAGTTTCCATTCGGTGGCCGAACTCGCGGCCAGGGGCTTTTCCGCGATGATGTGCAACTTGTTTTTAAGGGCTTTGCGAATGAGCTGTGGTCGGGCGTCGGCCAGAGTAAAGAGTCCCACGACATCCAGCGAGGAGTCGTTTAAGACTACATCGGGATCAGCAGTAACCACTGCGCCCGGTACGGTGCGTTTGGCGGTCTGGCGGCTGGGTTCCCATCCATCGCAGATATAAACCACTTCCCAAACCTTGCTGCGCAGCAGCTCGGCAACAAAACCGCGCCCCATGCGCCCAAAACCAATCACCCCAATGCGTAACCGCGGACTCATCAAAAATCCTTCCGTTGTGTTTTCGGCATCCCGGGTGCATGGCAGCCGCAGATGCAACTCAAATATAATAACAATTCAAGTCGCAATTTCCAAATTATTGGAAATGGGCGTTTGTGGGCACTTGTAAATGGGCGTTGGTCGGCTATAACCAAGTTCCGGTGGGTCGTGGCTGTAAGGAGTCAGGCTATGTCCGAAGATAGTGCCGTCAAGTTCGGCATTTGTACCGATTTGTCCAAGGTTGGTGTCCTCAAGGCCATGGGCTGGGACTTTATTGAGGTCAACGCCCAGCAGTTTTTTCAAGGAATGGCGTCGGATGACACGTTTATAGGACTTAAGGCTTTGCAGGCCTCACCGTTGCCGGTCGCAGCGGCGAACTGTCTGGTGCCAGGGGATATGAAACTGGTGGGGCCTGCGGTCGACTGGGCCAAACTGGAGCAATACATGGCGCGGGTTTGTGCTCGGGCCGGTGAGGCAGGGGTGGGTGTTTTAGTGTTGGGCAGTGGGGCGGCTCGGCGGGTGCCCGATGGTTTTTCGGCCGCCGAGGCACGCCATCAAATTACACGTTTTGGCCAAATGGCGGCATCGGCCGCGGCACGCCACCGGGTGGTGGTGGTGCTGGAGCCGTTGTGCAGGCGCGAATGTAATATTGTTAACAGCGTGACCGAGGCCTTGAGCTACGTCCAAAGTGTGAACCATCCGCACTTTCAGTGTCTGCTGGATACGTATCATTTCTGGATGGAAAACGAATCGGTGGACCACCTTAGCGCCGCGGCACCTTGGATTAAGCATGTGCATGTGGCCGACCTGCAAGGGCGCGTGGCACCTGGCCGCAGCGGCCAGGCGGATTACCGGCGGTTGTTTGGCGTTTTGAAGCAAGCAGGTTACTGCGGGCGGATCAGTGTGGAGGCCTCCTTTGAGGATGTGGCGGAAAGCGGAGCGGCGGTTCTGGCATTTCTGAAAGAGCAATGGCGGGAGGGGCAGGGAGGGTGATAAGCGATTCGCACACGGCTATTTTTGATTTGGACCTGCCAGCCTTGGAAAGAGAGTTGCAGGCGATGGCCATGCCGCGGTTCCGGGCGAGACAGATTTTTCAATGGTTGTTTGAAAAGCGGGTTAATACGGTTGACGCCATGACCAACATCTCTC
>JABEVA010000064.1 GCA_013044065.1 Phycisphaerae bacterium | reverse complement strand
GGTATGCACTTCAAACGCGGGGGCTACGTGGTAAGCAGCAGATTGTTTGCCGAATCCCTGTTTGTGGAACGGGGGGTGGAATGGATTACCGGGGCACACGTGCAGAAAGTGGAGGCGGGCAAAGCGTTTTATGAAACCTTGGATGGGGAAAGCCATGAACTGGCTTTTGATTTTGCCATGCTGCTACCCCCGTTTACAGGCACCGGGATGAAGGCGTTTGATCGGGCGGGGCAGGACATCACGGCGGAACTCTTTATGCCCAATGGCTTTATGAAGGTGGATGCGGATTACAGCAAAAAGGACTATGCCCAGTGGAAGGCCGCGGATTGGCCGAAAACCTATCGCAATCCCAAGTATGCCAACATCTTTGCGGTGGGCATTGCCTTCGCGCCGCCGCACGCCATTACCCCTCCGCGTGTGAGCACCAAGGGCACGCCCATTTCGCCGGCCCCACCGCGAACCGGCATGCCCTCGGCGATCATCGGCCGCGTGGTGGCCAACAATATCGCGGACTTGGTGCTGGGCCGAACCCAGCACCAGCCCAAGACCGCTTCCATGGCGTCGTTGGGGGCGGCGTGTGTGGCGTCGACGGGGGCGAACTGGTGGTCGGGCACGGCTGCTTCCATGACCATGTACCCCATTGTGCCGGATTTTGAGCGGTTTCCGGAATATGGTCGGGATTTAAAGTTTACCTTTGGCGATATTGGGTCCGCCGGCCACTGGATCAAAAAAATTCTCCACTACATGTTTATCTATAAGGCCAAGGCTTTGCCCATGTGGTGGATCATTCCGGAGTGACATCATGAGCGCCAATAAAACCAATCAGCAGGCACCATTACCCACGCCCAGTACACGCTTCTTCCGCACGTTTGTGCCGTGGCAGTTGCTGAAATTTATTCTGATCAATTTGAAAATGATCCGCATGATCCGGCGGTCACATTAGCCCGGCGGTGGCCAAGCACCAGTGGTGGAGGTGGAGGCAAGCCTTGGCCGAGCACCAATGGAACCGCGGCAGATTGTCAACGAGGTGCTGCAATCTACCCCAATTGTGACCGCAGCCAGGCGAAAGCAATCGCCTGCATCCGCAGGTCAAAACAGTGGGGTACCGGAAAAAAACGCCCCACATAATTTGTGGCCGCTTCGACGTTGCGGTAATGCTGCCGCAGAACATGATGCGCCGCCCGCATTCCGGCCAGAGGAAACAATTCGTCACGCGCAGCATATTGCACCATCAACGGCGATGGAGCCCGACATGCGGCCAGATCCGGCCAGTCGCCCACCCGACTTAAGCCCGGCGGCCAGAACATCCACGTATGGTATTTTACATGCGTATCCACCATCGGCTGGTAGCGGCTCATCATGCCCGCAATGACCGTCGCGTGAATGTGGTTGCACGTGGCCTGCAGCAGTGCCGCCCGGCAACCACCGCCCGAAAGCCCCACGCAGCCGATCCGCTCCGCCGCGACATCATCGCGTGACCGCAGATAGTTTACCGCCACGCGATCTTCATAACTTACCACCGCCGCCAGCGTGGTGCCCAGCAGCGTACAGTATTTTTCCACCACATGTTCATGTTCGACGGCGGCCTGGTTGTACCTCCGAATTGTCGCCCGGGTGACCGGAGAGGATTTCCGGTGGTGCTCAATGGCCTTGGCACGTATCCACACAGGCATGGCGGAAAGTGGAAAACGCCGACTTCCCCAGAGAAACACGTCCGGCACCAGCACCACAAAGCCCTGTTCGGCCAGGGCATTGGCGTAGGCCCGTCCGCCGTAGAACACGCGCCGAAATGTCTTCAAAAATGGAGCCGGGCCGCCCGGACCATCCGCTATCTTCTCCTTGCCGTAGTATTTGAATCCGCCATGATCATGGAGGGCAACGATCGCCGGCAACCGGCGGCCGGGCGCGCGGCGGGGCCGCAGCAGCCAGGCACGCGTGCGGGGGCCATAACCCACCGACCAGGAAATCTCTTCACCGATTACACGCGGAGTTTGCCAGTGTTCATCAATCGTGGGAGCTTGGGGTTGTTCATCTCCGATGGAAAAATCCAACACTTGGCCAACGATGCGTTGGGCGGTTGTTCCCGGCGGCAAAGATGGAAAAAGAGCATGGGCGGCTTTTGCGCCGGCCACCCAGTCGCTGTATGGGCCAAGATTCTGGTAAGTCATCAAACACACCCTTCAAGGCGTCCATGCCTGGGAAGAGGATTTCCGATCCGCAGCGGGTGCCTTGATCCCACGGTACAAGCCTGCCCAATTGTAACCGCTTGGCAAAGTGCATGTAAGCCCGCAAGAACCCAAAGACCAAGCCTATCTTCTTAATTCACGAATTCCAGAAGAATTCGTTATATGACTACCAATCACGCTTGAAACTATGGGCGTTTCTATCCGGAATTAAAGGGGTCAGGTACCGTTGTTTAACCCAACCGCGCCAAAGTACGTAACGCGGCCATCTTGCCTCCCCCCGCCAATCCATCGCATAACACCTATTCCTTGCCACCCCCTCCCCTTGGCCCGAAAACCCCAACCAATCTCCGCGGCTCTGCGCCTCCGCGTGCCACCCCGG
>JABEVA010000063.1 GCA_013044065.1 Phycisphaerae bacterium | reverse complement strand
TCGATGCAGAAAGCTGCCGAGACGTTTGGCCCTGCGGTGCCATTGACACCTGGTTTAAGCACAAAAGCTGTGGATTTGATCGTTACCGGACGTGACTGATAGTATGTCATAGGGGTTTTTGACGGCCGAATCTTTCTCTAAATCGCTCAAACGATGCGGATGGAATTGCCCCAAGTCCACTTATTTCAAGGGGTTGCCACGGTCCTGCCGACATTCAATTTTTTCTCCCTCTTGACACTGTTAAACGATAATGGTAAACTGTTTTAACAATGGCTGGAAAGCCGAGCCGATATGGAGATAAAACGCCGTGCCGACGCGACCGCTGAATTCCTCTCCCGAAAGTGAACCTGCCGATGTTTTTGCGCCTAGCCGCGAGGCTTCCAAGGAAATAACCGTGCGCTTTAATAACACGGGGGCGGAGGAAAAGGCACCGGAAAGAGTCAATATTCGCGAGGTGGCCCGGCAAGCGGGAGTATCCGTGGCCACGGTATCGATGGTGCTCAACGCCAGCCCGCGCATCAGCCGGTCCACACATATTAAAGTTCAGCGAATGATCGACAAAATGGGCTACCGACCCAATCGGCTGGCCCAAAGTCTTTCCGGGAGGTACACCCAAGTGGTTGCCGTCATGCTACCCCCGCTCAGGCACGCGTTTGCCGATGCCTACTTTGGGGAGATACTCAGTGGAATTGCTGATCGGGCGGGCAAGCTCGGGCATAAATTGCTCATCGAGCAGGCCAAGCCACAGTTTGTCAAGGAGGGCAAGCATCTGGAATTGTATGAACGCCGGTTTGTGGATGGTGTGCTTTGCCTGGGTTTTAATGAAAAGCACAGTTTTTTGTCAGACTTCGCGGCGCGGCGCTATCCGATGATTCTGGTGGACAACCGCTTTGGCGATAACCTGCTGGATTATGTGCAATGTGATTATCGCCTCGGTGCCCAGCAAGCGATGAACTGTCTGTTGCAGCTTGGCCATCGCAACATCGGCATGGTTTACGCCGCCCCGGAAAGCCCTACCGCCCGTGATGTCGTGGAAACGTATACCGCCAGATTGGTGGAGGCGGGAATAAGCCCGTCGGAAAAATGGCTGGTGGATGGTTGTTTCACCGATGAGGGCGGGGCGGAAGCGGCACGCGTTCTGTTGACCCGTGCTCCGGAAATCTCGGCACTCTTGTGCGGTAACGACAAAATGGCCCTGGGTGCCATCCGGTATCTAACCACCCATGGACACCGGGTGCCGGACGATGTTTCGGTGGTGGGCTTTGACGATATCCAGCATCTGGCCTACGCCAACCCCAGCCTCACGACGGTCCATTTGCCGTTGTACGAACTGGGCGTTTTAGCCTGTGAAAAATTGGTGGAGCGTATTCGCGGCAAGGTGGAACATGTCGCGGAGGTGTTGCCCACCCACCTGGTGTTACGGGAGTCCACCGGCATGATGCGGACCCTGCGCAGCGAGTCTTGAGCCGGGTTAAGCGATGAAGCGGGCGGGCCGGCACCAGGCGGGCCGCAAAATACTCTCTGATTACCCGTGCCGAGATGGGTTGCAGGCATGTAAACCCGGATGATGCAAAGCGCAAAGGGCTACGTTTGGCAGCCGAATCAATCAATGGAAGGGTTTTCCAAATGGTGAGCACGTTAGGGCCGGGGCCGGACTGCGCCTCAATTCCGGAGGCAGGTAGAGAGCGATGGTTGGGATCACGGTGCGGATTGGGCGCGGCGGGTCGACGGTGGTCGGCCTTCCGGTGGGCTGGCTTTCGGCCCAAGTGTCGCTGGGGGGTGCCTGCGGCGGCGCTGCTGCTGCTGGCCTTAGGGTTGGTGAGCTGCGCCAAGCGCCCGGTACCAAGCCCGCCGATAGCGGCCATCAGTGCCCCGCCTCGTCTGGTGCGGACGGTATTTTCCTATCAGCCGACGGCAAGGCCAGCCTCCGGCAAGGTGAGAGCGGTCAACCTGGCCGGCGATTTTAATTCGTGGTCTGTCCGTGCCAATCCGATGACCCGCCGGGGAAATCGGTGGGTGGCCTCCATCCGGCTAACGCCGGGCTACCACCTATACAAGTTTGTCATCAATCATCGCCAATGGATGAATGATCCGCATGCGGTCAAGCGCGTGTCCAATGGCATGGGCGGTTTCAACTCGCAAGTCGCTGTGGTTTCGCCTTGGCTTGAATTGCCGCCACCGTCGGCCAACAGCATTAATCCCCGGGCAATTTCCTTCCGCCCCACCAATACCCGCGAATTTGATGTGTTATCCCCGCACGATGTGCGGATAGAGCTGTTGGCGCAGACCGGCGGTTTGAGCCACGTACGGGTCATTATTCCGGGGTCGCATCCGGCCTCCATAGGTTTACACGTGGTGGAAAACCGTGACGGTTACACCGCCTGGGCCAATGTCCTTGCGGTTCGAGGCCGCCGACTGCGCTATTACTTTGAACTGATACACAAAACCTACCATGTATTCTTGGCTGCCGGATACCTGTATGCTACGGCACCGGCGGCAAAGGATAACGCTTATAATTCGCCCATGCGGGCCAGAGTGGTGACGCCCCAGTGGGCCAAAAAAGCGGTTTGGTACGAAATTTTTCCGGAGCGCTTCCGCAACGGCAATAAGGCCAACGATCCGAGCCATCATATTCCGTGGCGATGGGATTGGGCCAAGCCGTACCGTCCTGCCGGTGAAAAAGGCAATTTTTACAGCTATGTCTATAAGCGTTTTTACGGGGGGGATATCCAGGGTATCCGGCAAAAGCTGGGGTACCTGCGGCGTTTGGGTGTCAACGCCTTGTACCTGACACCGGTCTTTGCGGCTCCGAGCATACATAAGTATGATCCGTCGAGCTTCATTCATATTGATGATGGATTTGGGATAAAAGGCTCGCGGTCTAAAATCAAAGGCGAGCACATACGTCATCCCGCGACATGGCAATGGTCCGCCTCGGACAAAGTCTTTTTGTCCATGCTTGCCGCCGCCCACCGGCAGGGATTTAAGGTGATTATCGATGTGCCTTTCGGCCATTGTGGAGTGGATTTTTCACCCTTTCAAAATGTCCTTAAGTACGGCCGAAAATCGCCCTACGCCAAGTGGTTTCAAATTACCAGTTGGGGGCCGCCGGTACAATACCGAGGCTGGGATAAGCCCAACGGGGCCATGCCGCTGTTTGCCCGAAGCAAACGCTACGGCCTGGAACGCCAGGTGCGTGACTACCTCTTTGCCGCCACCCGTCGCTGGCTGGCTCCCAACGGCAAGGTTGCCGATGGCGTGGATGGCTTCCGATTGGATACCGCCCCGGATGTGCCGCATCGTTTCTGGATTGCCTGGCGGCGATTGGTGAAGAGCATTAATCCGCAGGCGCTGATTGTCGGGGAAATCTGGACGCCGGCCCAGGCGTGGCTGAACCGGGGGAACCAATTTGACGCCGTGATGAATTACCCGTTTGCCCAGGCCGTCACCAAATATTTTGTCGACACCTTGCGCCACGGTGGTCGCGGCCTTTCCAACGGGCAGTTTGCCGCCCGTCTGGCACAAATACTCGGGTATTACCCCTACCAGGTGGATCTGGTTAATCAGAACTTGCTGGATAGCCAGGATACGGATCGGTTTGTTTCAAGGTTCATGAATCCCAATCTGCCCTTTAACGGCGCAGACCGGCTGCAAGACAGCAACCCTCATTATAAAACGGCTAAACCGACGGCGGAGGCGTATGCGCGACTCAAAGGCGTGGTGGCCTTTCAGATGGCGTTTGCCGGAGCGCCCATGGTCTGGTACGGTGATGAGGTGGGGATGTGGGGTGCCAGCGACCCGGCCAATCGGCAGCCCATGCTTTGGAATCTACAACCTTATGATAATCCGGCATTAACGGTCAACACGTCGCTGCTCCAATTTTACCGCCGGGCCATAGCCGCGCGACGGCAGTTGCCGGCTTTGCAGATGGGCTCGTGGGGCCGACTCCCGATCGTGGGGGGGCCAAGGGTGTTTGCGTATTACCGTTCGTTAGGCCATGAGCATGTTTATGTGATGGTGAATCGCAGCGGCCGTACCATGTCTATCCGGATGCCGGTCTTCGCCTTCGATCGCGGCCACCATCTTCTGGACTACCTTTCATCGCGCGACTGCAAACTGGTGTTTCCGCCGGTGCCAAGCCCAGACGGCAGGCCCGTCTTAACTCGTATTCGTCGTGGAATTTTCGCCAGTGCCAGGCGGAAAACGCTTCAGATCACCCTGGGACCGTGGCAGGCCAGGCTGCTGGCCCGGTATCGCCGGGGTCATTTCGGCACCGGCTTTTCCCGCTAGAGAGTTGCAGTTGTGTTACAGGAGACCGGATGATGCTGGATCGAAGAAAATTTGTGCTTGGAGGCGCCGCGGTCGCGGGTGCGGTTTTGGCCGGCGGGGGACCAGCCGCGGCGATTGCGGAGACGGTTGGCATCGACCGGGCATGGATCGATGAGCGTGTGGTGGCAGGGCGTTGGGGGGAAAACGTTTTAAGGATGACGGCGCTCTCTGCGCATATCGTGAGGCTGGATCTGCTGTACCGGGGCCGTCACGATCCGGCCACGCCGCTGCTGGATCCGCAGGCGCGCTTCCGGGGCGATGCCCGGGCGAAGCTGCATGTGGGCGCAAAGCGGCTGGAGATCAAGACGGCGGCGTTGGCGCTGGACCTTGCCCGGGCCACGGTTGGCCTGACGTTGCGCGATGGCGCAGGCAGAGAACTGCTGCGTCCCGGCGACGGGCCAAGCCTATACGTGTATCCCCAGGCAACAGGACGGACGGGCTTTGCATTCCGGTGCAACCAAGGGGCCAGATTTTATGGCATCAGTTGTATTGCCATGCCCGGATGGGGCGGCAAAAAATACTCCATGGGATCCTCGATGTTACGCAATGGTTCCGACATGCCCGACGGTACATACCAGGTGGATGCCGGTGTCGAAGGGGGCGGCGGTGCGCCGTTCATCTGGACCACCGATGGTTATGGTCTGCTGGTGGACAGCGACGGCGGATTTTTCATGATGGGCCGGGACCGCGTTGCCTTCAATTACGGCAATGAGCCGCTCAACGATTACGGGTGTCGTTATCCCAGACCCAACAGCCTGACCTTGTTTGTGCTGGTGGGACAGCCGCGCGATATTTTCCGCGGGGTGGCCGAAATTACCGGCTACATGCCCATGTTTCCGCGCTGGGCGTACGGTTTCACCAATTCCCAGTGGGGCACGGATCAACAGGTGTTGCGGCATTATCTGGAAACCTATCGGGCCAAGGATATTCCCATTGATAATTTCACCCTCGATTTCGACTGGAAAGACTGGGGTGCCAATCATTACGGCGAATTCAGGTGGAACCCCGTGAAATACAGCCAAGCCCTGCTGCCGGTGGACAATCCGGAGAGTTTGCTGGCCTGGACGTCGCGACTCCATTGCAAGATCACCGGAATTATGAAACCCCGCATCATTTTGAGCACCAGTCAGGGGCACCTGCGGCCTTTGACCACGCAGGGGGCCGATTCACGCAAGCTGGGCATTTGGTTTCCTGGTGAAAAACCTTTCAAGGATTATTTTTCCCATCTGTATTCCATTGACGTTAATTTCTATCAGGAGGTGTGCCGCCGCTGGTATTGGAATGCCACGTGGTCCCATGGCTGTATGCAGCGCGGCCTGGTGGGGTTCTGGAATGACGAGGCCGATTATGGCAACCTGGGGAATTTTGAGTTTCTGCACATGCAGCAGGCGCTCTACGAGGGACAGCGGCGCGATCGTCCGAATCAGCGGGTGTGGTCGTTGAACCGCAATTTTTACCTGGGTTCCCAGCGCTTTGGCTACGCGACCTGGTCGGGGGATATTCCGACCGGTTTTGACTCGATGGCCCTGCAAACGCTTCGTATGCTGACCATGATCAACCTTGGGCAGATGCGATGGGGGATGGATTCCGGCGGTTTTTCAGGACATCCTTCCGATCAGAATTACGCGCGTTGGATCCAATTCAGCGCACTGTGTCCGGTGTTCCGGGTGCATTGCACGCTGGGCCAGCGTCGCCAGCCGTGGGTTTATGGCGCGCAAGCCTGCGAAACCGCCAAACAGGCCATGCGGTTGCGCTACGCCCTGTTCCCCTATACGTATGCCGCCGATCATGTCGCATGTACGGAAAGTGGAATCGGCCTGGTGCGCCCGTTGATCTTTGATTATCCCCACGATCCGCAAGTGGCCGATCTAAGCGACCAGTGGATGTTCGGGGATCATCTGTTGGCGGCCCCGGTGCTGGCTCCGCTGGAACAAAGCACCACCCGGCGCGTGTACCTGCCCGGCGGAAATAACTGGATCGATTACTTCCGCGGTACGCGCTACCACGGTGGCCAATGGCTCGATTATGCGCTCAACCCCGATTCCTGGATGGATATTCCGCTGTTCATCAAAGAGGGGGCGATTATTGCGACCTTTGAGCCTGTGCCGGCGCTGCATACGGCCCGGCCCAGCATAGCTTACATTGATATTTTCCCCTCCGCCCAGGCTACCCAGGGGGTCTTTTATGAGGATGATGGCGATACGTTCGACTATCAGCAGGGGCGATTTCATAAACAAGTGATTACCGCACAGCGCCACGCGCAGCATACCCATGTTGCGATTTTGGCGCAGCAGGGAACGTATGCTTCCAGCGTGCGGGAATTTGTGTTGCGTGTGCATGGTCAGGCGGCCACGGCGGTGCATGTCGCCGGCCCGGGCGGTCCTGCGGCGGTGGTGCGAACGTCGCGGGATGTTTTTGGATCTCTCACCACCGTGCGCGTGCCGACAGGCGTTGCTTTGACCGTCGATTTTCATGGCCAACAGGCTACGCTGCCGCAGGTGGAAAGCCTGGCCCTGGCCGGGGCGTCGCTGATAGGGCCTTCGCCGGAGCGGCGCGCCCTGCTGGTGCACGGCACTGCCGGCCAGATCAGTGGTTATATTACGCGTCTGGATGTTGCCCAAGCCGGGGCGGGTTTTTACTTGTCCCGCCGCCGCCGGGGCCATTACCCGGTGAAGATTCGTGCCGCCAACGCCCAGGCGCATCAGGTTGGTACGCTCAACGTTTATGTCAATGGCCGACCGGTGGCGGTGTTGAAGGTTGCCGCGGCGTCGGAGCCGGATGTGTGGCGGGATATCACGCTGGAATTACCGCTGGCTGCGGGCAATAACACCATCCTGCTGCGTCGCGATGCGGACAACGCTGGAGCACTAAATCTTGCCGCCATCGATGTTCCCTTTGAACCCTCCGCCTAGCTTCCGGTCCCTTACCTTAGCATGGCTGCGGCCGCGAGGCTGGCGCGCGACAACGCCGTGCGGACAACAAGCTTGGAGGAAGCGGCGGGGTGGCGGTGTGAGAAAATCCTGCCGTGCCGCAAAGACAGTGGCCGACTGTGGCCCCGTCGCCTCAAGACGTGCGATTTTTCCCGGTGTGCCTGGATCGGCACGCCGGTCTTCCCTTTGAGAACCTGTTTCGGCTATAGTTTAAGCATGAGCGTTGCCAGCACTGCCATTTCTTCGCCGGTCTTGGAGCAAACCTTTCGGCGCACCTGGCCAGAGGTGGTGGTTCCCCAGGCCCCGCTGGTCACCCACAGCTCTCCCGGACGTATTGACGTGCTGGGCGGCCTGGCGGCGGAGGGGGGG
>JABEVA010000062.1 GCA_013044065.1 Phycisphaerae bacterium | reverse complement strand
CATTTTTGTTTTTTTGTTTTACCTAATGATTCCAAGGCCCGGAGAGTAGCTTTTCAAAAAATCTGGCGAACAATCTGGCCTTGACCGGATTTGCAATTTTGGTGTTGCAATTTGTCATGGCTGCACGCATTCCACGGCTGGAATCGCCGTTCGGGCTGGATTATTTACTCCGGTTTCATCGGGCCATGGGCATCTTGGCCGTGCTGATGCTGTTGGCCCATCCGATACTGCTGGCCTGGAGCGCCAACAGATGGTGGCTGCTTACGCGCTTGGTTGTGCCATGGCCAGTACAGTTGGGCCGGTTGGCCTTGCTGGCGTTGATAGTGACGGTGATTACCGCGATATGGAGGCAGTCACTGCGGATGGAATATCAGCGCTGGCGGCGCTGGCATGGACGGATGGTTGTTTTCATACTGGTGCTGGCCTTTGTGCATAGCCTGGTCTTGGGAATCGGCGGGCGCGGTCGGGGAGACCTGGCCGCGTGGCCGGTGCGGGCGGTCTGGATTGCCCTGGCGGCGTGTGCGGTGGGTGTGTACGTGTATCACCGGTGGTTTCACCTCTTTTATCACCGAAAAATTCTCCATGAAGTCACCCACGTAAAACAGGAATCCCGGGATGTGTGGACGTTGAAATTTACTCCAGTATCGCCAGGAACCAAACGTGTGCATGTTCCGGGGCAATTTCACTACATCACGCTTTTAACCCCGAATGTGCCGCCGGAGGAGCATCCATTTTCCATATCCTCCAGCCCGGCCAGTGCGGATGGCGTGACATCCACTATCAAAATCGCCGGCGATTTCACCGCACTGATTCCGAAGATAAAGCCAGGCGACCGAGCCTACATCCGCGGCCCCTTTGGTCGGTTTTCATATCTGGCGGGTACGCCGAAAAGGCCGTTGGTTCTCATTGCCGGTGGGGTGGGTATAACGCCGCTGATGAGCATGTTGCGATATCTACGTGATACGCGAGCCAACAGACCGGCACTGCTGGTGTTTGTGAACCGCAGCCAGGAGGATATCATCTTCCGGGAGGAACTTGCGGCCATGGAATCGCTGGACCGGCCGCAAGTACGGGTGGTGCATGTTTTAAGCCGCCCGTCTGCCGATTGGCAGGGCTGTCGCGGCCGCTTGGATCGGTCGATGCTGGCGGAATTGCTTGGCGGGAAGGTGGTGGAGAAGGATTTTTATGTTTGCGGCCCGCCGACCATGGCAGAAGCCACCCTGCGCATCCTGCGCGAAATGGGTGTGCCGCGGTCGAGTATTTATTCGGAGCAATTTTCCTACTAATGGAGCGCACGTATGCTGCGAGCATGGTACTTTCGGTGGATGGTGGCGGGGATCATCTTCTGGGTGGGCGGACTGGCTGTTGGATTGGCACTTTTGGCAAGCGCCCCACGCCCGGGCCGGCGTGCGCAAATAAAGATTCACTCTGGGGCGTCGGTACCATACACAGGGGAGCAGGTGTCACCTGGAAAACATAGATTGCAACGGCGGGATAATGCGTCTGTGGAGTAAAGCCGATGGAAAGCGTCCCGCAACAATCACTCTCGCAACCGCGCAGCCTGCGGTTTGAGTTGCTCTGGTCCGTGAATGTGATACTCGGTATCGGGCTATTGGCGTTTTTAGCGTTTTTGTATCACCATGAACTTCGCCGCCGCCTGCAAGACCGCTACCAATCTCTTCACGCCGAAGCTGCCGCACTGACGAACGGTGTGCAGGAACTGCGCGGGCAGGGCCTGCCGGAAGTTCAGGAATATATCAATGCCACCTGTCGGCTGATGCAATCGGTGGCCGGTTCACCGCGTCATTATATTGCGGTGCGCGTGGGCCGGGTGGTGCTGCAAAGCGGCAATGCCGCAGCGGGGCCGGGGAGCTTTTACCGAGCAGTGCGGCGGGCCGCAGAATCGCCCAGCCACCAGGCTCTGACTGGGCAACGGCGCGTGATGGTCGCTGCGGAAACTCTCGGTGATGTGCAGTTGTACGTGGGCGAAGACGTGGCCGGCATCCAACGCCGAATTCGTAACCAGATTCTGCTGTGGCTGGCCGTTATTGCCGTATTGGGGCTGGTGCTCACGGCGGTCATCAGCATGGTGCTTATTCGATTGGTAACGCGGCCATTGCAACGGTTGGTGGCGGCGGTGCGGCGTATTGGCCAGGGCCATCTTGATGCCGATATTCCCAACATTCGCAGCAGTCAGGAGATGGCATTTCTTGCCACAGCCATTCACACCATGAGTACGAGCCTGGCCGAGAGCCGGCGACAAGATCAACAGCGCATTGAAAAGGCCCGGCGCATTCAGCAGCACTTGCAGCCGCCGGTTCCCATTGGCCTGGATCGCATTGCCGTTGGCTATAAACCCGCAGCCGTGGTGGGCGGAGATTATTTCGATTTTCAACTGCTGGCCGATGGGGTGATCATGGCCTGTGTGGCCGATGTTTCCGGGCATGGAGTTCCAGCGGCCATGGGCGCGGCGATGCTCAAAACTTTATTTCTTGCGGCGGCAGCGGAAAGCACGGATCCCGGCCAGGTGCTTACCACGATGAACGCCACTTTTACCCAAGTGGCACTGGAGGAGGATTTTGCATCTATTATTGTGGTCAGACTGGATCCCAGTCGGCACACGCTGGAGTATGCCAGCGCCGGCCATGAAACCTGTTACCTGCTCCGGGCAGCAGCAGCGGGGGAACCTTTGTATTCCACGGGTGGCCTGATGGGCCTGACAGCCTCGGCCCAGTGGCAATCCAAACCGCTGCCGATGAATTGCGGAGATCGGGTGGTGCTGGTAACCGACGGCCTTTCTGAAGCCATGTCGCCGGAGGGACAGCTGTTTGGCCGCCAGAAGGTGCATGACGTGCTCACCGCGAATATCAAAGATCCTCTGGATGCTATCGCTCCGCGCTTGTTTGCGGCGGTGGAGTTGTGGTCTCAGGGCCAATTGCAGACCGACGACATCACTGTTTTGGCCGTTGCCATGGCGTGAGGCCGTCGGCATATCGGGCCATCAACAGCCAAAAGAGCGCCCTTCTAAGCACCAGAAGCACTCCGCAGACAAACATCACATCCAATGCCACGCCGATCCAGAAAAGCAGGGCCGGCATGACCGATTTCTGGTGAATCAGGAATGATGAATACGGATGTGCGGGATTAAACCACGCGCGGGTTTGCAGGCCCACCGGATATTGCGAAACAATTTTGTTGGCCCAATCGCCGGATTCGGACAGACCTCCAACAGCCAATACACGATCTCCAAGATACCGCTTCCCGTCTACATGGTAAATGTAGTGAACAATCGGTGATTTTGTGCCGCCTTGGGAACCGTAATGGATGTGGCTTGCGGTAACCACGGCTGCCGTCGGGCGAAAGGTGTGCAGACGAAAGCGTTGCTGGTTGGTCAGCACCACGCCGATCACGGTGAAGGTTACGCCCAGGCTCAGAAAAGTGAAAAGGAACGCGGCCGTCAGCAATCTAATCATCGGGAGGGAAAATCGTGTTCGTAAACGCCGCCTGAATAAGAACATATTGCCTGCCTCGCGATCTTGATCACAGTAAAAGCTTAATAAGCGGTTTGAAAAAGGCAAGCAGTGCAGTCAGGTTTTGTGACCGCAGAAAAGCGTGTGGAACATCGGCATTGACGTGCTGCAAAGCGCTGCATAATATCAATCGCAGCGCGATGACCTGATATTCGCCGTTCCCTGTTGGGCAATCGCGCTTTCGCGGGAGAAGCAGCCATGAAAGCGTTCTCACTTATTCCTTTACCGGTGCTGGCCCTTTGGCTGTTAGTTGCCACATGGCAAGCCGCGTCGTGGGCAGCCCCATCACCCGAGACCGCATCGCCACCATCGTCCGGTGCCAACGCGGCACTCTATTATTATCAGGCTTTTGAACTCATGCCGCCGACGCTTAAGTCTAGGACAATAAGCGGTGCGTTGCAGTCCGGAACCCATTATCCGCTGAATAAAGCGGTGCAGGCATACGTGCGGGCCAGCCGGAATTCGCTGCGGTTGGCGCGCTTCGCCGCCGGTATGCCTTATTGCAATTGGGGACACGATGTATCCCGTTGGGGGCCGTTCACGCAGTTACCGGAATTGACCAAAGCCATCGACTTCGAGCGAAATTTAATCCCGCTGGCAGTGCGGCTTGCTTGGTCGCAAGGCCATTGGAATACAGCCACAAAGGATTTCAGCAATTCCTTGGTGCTAGCCCATCGGCTTGGCCAAGGGGATGGAAGTATTGGCCTGATCATCGAATACCAAACGGAAATCAAATTGGCTGAGTTGGTGGGCATACACCTGATGGCACTTCCGCCGGCAGCTATAAGTTCTTTGCAAGCCGCCTTTACCCGATTACAGGCTCCAACCAGTGCCGCCAAGATGTTGGCTGGAGATGCCCAAGCACATTTACTTTGGTTGAGGCGGGCGGTGCGAACAAACCACCTCAAGCATCTGTGGTGGGGGGTGTGCTGGTGGAATAAACTTTTACCCCGATTATCCGACGGTGGTGAATACGCTTGTGCATGATCTGGGGGCCCCTCATCTCGCTATTTACGCACAGCAATGCCGCGCCATTGCTTTTCAGGCGATGATGCGGGCCGCGGTGGCGTATCGCCTGGGTGGCAAAGCGGCCTTTGATAAAATCCGTGATCCATTCGGCCATGGCTCATTCATGTTGACAAAATATCCAGACCGTCTGGTATTGTGTTCGCGCCTGAACCTTACCTCCTTCGTGAAGGACAACCGGTGGATAGGCAGGCAAAGCCTGATCGTCCCACGTGCTCCGCCCGAACGCGATATTCACAGATAACCGTGGTGCCGGCATCGTGCCAAGTCATGGCCGCAGTTTCAGTGCCGGGCGTGGCGCTGCGCCCAATCGTAAAGCATTACATTGGTGGCCAGAGCCTGGGAGGATGCGGGCGCATAACCCCGAATTCCCCACGTATTCGTTCCCAGAAAGCCACTGGTCATGTCATATTGCGAATACACCACCACCCAGCGGCCATGCCATTTAATGCCCAGCAGATGCGGGTGCGTCTGAAGCCCGTCCACAGCGGTCACAAACTTACGGTACTTAACCCGCGTCACATTCGTACCACCCGGAAACTTGCCCATCAGCAGTGAGGCATTAAGTGGAATGGACACCAAAGGCACGTGTGGGAAAATGATTCTTATCAGCTTGACGAATGAATCTGTAAAGGCCGGCTTGCCGCCGGCGGCATCGCCCAGCAACATTCCGCCGTGGCGCAAGTAACGGCCAAGGGCGGCAATTTGCGGGCTGCGGAAGGTGAAGTGCCCAGTGCCGGTCATCACCGCCAGGTCGCAGTTGGCGGCATGCAACTGGGCGGGCACCACCCGCGCAAGCCGCACCCCAAGCCTATTGGCACGTGCGGCCAGCGCCGCCATGCGTGGCCACGCCCCAGGCTCCAGGTTCCAATGCCCCGCGTATTTAATTTGCGCCACCGATAAACGCCGCTTGATTGCCCCAGTCGGCGGTGCCACCACCAGGGAATGAAGCCTATTCGACAGGGCACCTTTTCCATTGGCATAAAAATATAAGTTGGCAGGAATCTCCCAATCGCGCTTGCGATTGAGTTGCCGCGCCTGCCACACGCCCCCCAAGTCCAACGGACTGATAATCCACAAATAACGCACGCCATTGCTCATAGCCAGCAAACCCGGATTACGCCTGAAGTGCAGCCAGGGTTGTATATGGTAAAGCATGCTGGCGGCGGCCAGCGGCTTGACTGGGTAGCGCTGATGCACGGTTTGCCGAGCGTAATGGATCATGGCTTTTTGGAACACCGCCGAACGCCCGTCACACGATGCCAGAATGATGCCCCCCGCATGAAGATATTGCCGCAGTTCGGCGATATCGCCCGGTGAAAAATGCGGATCGGCATCACCGGTTATCAGCAGCAGCGGTGAATTAAGCCAATCGGATACCGGCGTGTTAAAACTGACCACCTGCCAGTTCAATGGTGTTTCAAACGTGCGGCTGATCCAGGAGATAAAGTTGGCGGCATCGCGCGGCCGCGCGTTCCACACACCGGCGTCACTTTTGTTGTATTGAAGTTTGCTCAAGAGAATGGGATTCAGTCCGCGGTCGAGTGTCAACAGGGCATAAGCTGTGCTCACGTTGCGATCCGCCCCAATAAAGTGCCCTTTCCAACTGCCATTGCGGCGCTGCTTCTTAACCAGATGCTCAGCAAAATCGTCATACCAATTGTGCCGTGCAAATGTCTGAAGCCCGCAGGCCAGGCCCAGCCGCACGTAATTGTAAATTTCATAAAGGCTGCGGATCTTGCCGGTGAAGTGCCGGTTGATCCAGGCCATGCCGCGGAGCACATTTGGATCCGGTTGCGGATTCAGCCTGGGCTGCTGGTGGATGAATTCATCACAAATCAGCAGGCTGGCCAGCCCGGCGGGAGTAAAATCCGCGGCCCGCCAGGGTGTGCGCGCCCGCCGGATGGGTTTGGAACCGCTGTAGCCCCATGCGCCGGAAAAACTCTGCGTTCTGCGCCAATGGTCCGCCGCCCGAACCCAATAGCGCCGCGGAATGGCGATGCCTTGATGGCCGCAGGCCCACACCCCCAGTACGCCGTACTGGCTGTTGGAGTTGTCCCATAAATTCGGCCGGTGCCCGAACCCCACGTACCGCGGAATAATCCAATACGTGTAGGCACCATCGCGATTCATCGCCCGTTGCAGGTACCGGGCATCCGTTTGCAGCACGCGCACGTATTGGGGCTTGGCCGGCAGCAGAGCCATGGCATTGGCCTGGAATGACGCGACATAGGTGGATTGCGGGTGGAGCCCGGCCAGAAAATGAATGGCGCGCCGCAGCGGCGGGGCATAGATGTTCAACGCCGGTATATGCAGGCTTTGGCCCACATCCAGCAGGGCTTCGGTTACCAGAGCGGTTTCACCGCCAAATTGCCGGGGAAACGCGGTTTTCCCACTGGTATGGGCCTTTTTGTCTTCCGGCCAGAAGCCTTCCCACAGCGTGGTCTTATCTTCCTGCTCAAGCAGGTATTTTACTCCGCGGTCAATGGCCCTGATCACCTGCGAACTTCGTACCCTGGGCTTTATTTCAGCGGTGGACCCATGGCCCACCACGGTGTGCTGCAATGACCGGTCGGCGCGATGAACGTTCCCGGCTCTCGACGCACCTGGCACCATCAGGCGCGGGGTTACGGCTAAGGTCTCCGTTGCGATTCCTGGGCTGAGTATCGCCAACCAGATGGTAAAACGCTGACAAGCCCGCAAAAACATACAATCCCAATCGTGGTACCGGTATTCTTTTTTACTGCGGCGGTCATCATACCGCGTCCACACCCTTTCGGCAGTCCGCAGCCCGCGGAATCGACCATCTGTCGGCTCAAGCGGTTGGCACAAGACCTGCTGTGGTCCGAAGTTTGGCCGCGTAGGTGAAAACCCTAGCCGAACAAATGGTGTTTCCCCTATTCCAGATAAGGGGATTTCCCTATTGTGAGGCCGAGATTGCTTCTATAGCATATCATTGAGCATTTGTGGCGGCGGACTTGGTAATCAACGGCTTTCCGCAGCGGCGATCCGAAGGTTGGTCGCTGCCATCCACTGGAATTTCATACGTTGTAAGGTTGAAATTGGCCATGGTCGATAGCAGCAGCATCAAGAGTATGATCGTGGCGATACCACAGGAATCGTTCCCGGGAGAACGACGGGTGGCGATGGTGCCGCAGCGAGTCGCCGCGCTGCGTAAGGCCGGGTTGCAAATCCATCTTCAAGCCGGTGCCGGAGTGGCTGCGGGGTTCCCCGACAGTCAATACGTGGATCAAGGAGCGGTAGTTGTCGCAAATCGAGCGGCGCTGCTGGCTCAAGCCGATGTCGTTTTGCAAATTCGCTCGCCGGTCCTTGAATCGGATGCGGACCAGGCGGATATCCATGAGCTTAAACGTGGGGCGGTGCTGATCGGCTTTGCCGAACCGTTCACCCGAAGAGCCGCCATTGAAGCCGTGGCCGACCATGGTCTGACTCTGTTGGCCATGGAATTGCTGCCTCGTATTAGCCGGGCGCAAAACATGGACGCACTTTCCTCCATGGCCAGTATCGCTGGTTACAAAGCGGTTCTCCTTGCCGCCGATCGCCTGGCTAAGTTATTTCCCATGATGGTCACGGCTGCCGGAACCATCACGGCAGCCAAAGTCTTGGTGCTCGGTGCTGGCGTCGCCGGCTTGCAGGCTATTGCCACGGCGCGCCGCTTAGGGGCTATCGTGAGCGGCTACGATG
>JABEVA010000005.1 GCA_013044065.1 Phycisphaerae bacterium | reverse complement strand
CCCAGATGGTGTGCCGTAGCGGTACCTTTGAGGCCGGGTAGGGAACGGAATCCCGACGGGATGATGATTTCGCGATCTTTGGGTGCCTGGTTCATAACACTTTTCTCATTCGGCTTTTCCATAATGGTATGCGCCAACCTTTCTCTGGAATCGAATGCCCTTATCCGCAATACCCTTGTCCAGATCGCCATCCTGTAATCTGGATAACCCTATCCAGATCATAGCCGCCTGTTTCTGTTGATTCAAATTTTAACGGTGTGGCAATTCCGAGTTGCACGCTGAAATACCAGTTTCAATTCTGTATTCCAACCACGCCGCCACCTCCGTCGCATTGTGATCCGGTGGAAAGACCGGATAAAATATGCGCTCAATGATTGCCGCATTGATCACGAGGGCCATGCGTTTTAGCAACACCATTCCACCCACCTCGAACGTCGGTAGGCGCATGGCCCTAGTGTGAGTTTACAAGTTACGGCAATGAATTTGTAGCCTTGAGACGGCGCGGCTCGCGTTTGTGGGCCAGGGACGGGGGTTTTCGCGAGGTATGAGGGTGGGTGCGTGAAGATCATATTGTATGACCTAGCTAAAATCGCCCAATGACGTGGGCAACGGGTTGACAGCCGCCACACAATTAGTTTATAATGCTTGTGTGGTCGGTCGATTGGCGAATCCGGCCGAAACCATGCCGGAATATAGGGCTCCGACAGGGCATTTGTATGACCTAATTATTCCACCGATGGAGCACCCCACATGGCCAGTCTCACCCGCAAACGCATCAAAGGCAATACCTATTATTACGCGCGGGAGTGCCGCCGGGTCGCAGGCAAGCCCAAGATCGTACGCACCATCTACCTGGGCACCCTGGAACGCATCATGGCCGGCGTGCGGAATACCGGCGCTGCTCCCCAGCCGGAGGCGGTGGATGTGGCCAGCTTCGGGGATGTCGCGGCCCTCTATGATCTGGCCCAATCCATCGGCCTGGTACAGCTCATTGATCAGATGGCGCCCAAGCGCCGGCAAGGTCTTTCCACCGGCGAATACCTGTTGCTGGCGGCCATCAATCGCGCGGTGCATCCGACCAGCAAGACGCAACTGGCCACATGGTACCGGCAAACCACTCTGCGTCGCTTGCTGCCCGCCAGCGCCGGAGAACTTTCCAGTCAGGCCTTCTGGAATCACATGGATAACTTGGAAGAATCGCACATCACGGCCATTGAGAAGGAGCTTTCGCGGCGGTTGGTCGTCCAGTTCGGTCTGTCCCTGCGCACGCTGACCTATGACGGCACCAACTTCTTCAGCTATCTCAACACCAAGAACCCCGCCATGCTTCCCCAACGCGGCCACAACAAGCAGAAGCGCGGCGATCTGCGGCAGGTTAGCCTGGGGCTGGTGGTCAGCACCGACTTCCACGTCCCCCTGTTTCACAAGGTTTATGCGGGCAATATCAGCGACGCGACGACCTTCCAGAGCGTAGCGGAGGAACTACGGCAGCTTTATGCCAACCTGGCCCGCGATTGCCAACACATCACACTGGTCTTTGACAAGGGCAACAACTCGGCGGAGGCCTTCGAGAGGGTGGAGGCCTCGGCCTTCCACTTTGTCGGTTCGCTGGTGCCCACCCAGCACATGGACCTGTTGCAAGTGCCGCTACGAAAATATGCGCCCTTGTCCGGGACGCGGCTGAAGGATTGCCTGGCCTACCGCACACGCAAGGTCGTCTTCGGCCACGAGCGGACGGTGGTCGTGGCCTACAACGAGAATCTGTTGCACGGTCAGTTGCAGGGACTCAACAGTAACTTGGAGAAGACCCGCCGACGTTTGGCGGAAATACAACAGGTTTTACGCCGGCGGCAGCAAGGACGGGTCAAGGGTGGCCAGAAGCCCACCATCGCTTCAGTTAAACGCCAAGTACAACAGGCTTTGACACGGCAGTGGATGAAAGGTCTGTTCTGCTGGAAGATCGGCCAGGAGGCAGGGTTGCCCACTTTGAGCTATCGCACCGATGCGATCGCGCTAGCCCGGTTCATGCAGACGCACCTGGGCAAGACGATCCTGTTTACCGACAATGACGACTGGAGCAATGAGGACGTGATTCTGGCTTACCGGTCCCAGTATCACATCGAACACGCTTTCCGCGACATGAAGCACCCGCATTATTTGGGTTGGTCACCGATGCATCATTGGACGGACAGCAAGATACGGGTGCATGCCTTCACGTGCGTACTGGCCTTGACCCTGACGGCACTGCTGCAACGGACGCTCCATGAAAAGGGAATTGATCTGAGCATGCCGCGGATGTACGGCCTGCTCGGTGCCATCCGCGAAACTCTGGTGATCTACCCCCGCCGGCCCGGCGAACACCAGCATCCTACCGTTGCCTGCCATTCCACCCTCACCGCCGAGCAGCAAAAGCTCTTCGACGCGCTGAATCTGCAACACCATCTGCCCCCGCCGTCCCGATCCTCATCGGAATAAATCGCCCACTTGGGTCATACAATTTCTCGCCCCCAGACATATCCTCCAAACCCCTGCAAATACACGGCGGCAGCGATGTTACGCTCGCTTTTTTAGCGAATAACTTGTAAACTCACGCTAGCAAGAACCAGAAGAATAAGGCCTAAGAACATTGCGAACGACACAATAGGCCCTGTGCTTACCATTTCATGGAACCAAAGCATGATAAAAATCTCCCGTTATGGAACCGCCCTTACAAACCACGCAAGTAACCAGAGAAGAATAT
>JABEVA010000061.1 GCA_013044065.1 Phycisphaerae bacterium | reverse complement strand
GTACATCACTTCGGTACGGTGAAAGGTGGAAAGCGGCTGCAGCGGCGCATCGGGGGACCGAAAAACGGGGCTTTCGGGATCGGCCAGAATGGTGATCTCCACGCTCCGGCAGCATTTGGCCAGAGCAGTGATTAAATTTATTTCCACCATGCTTAGCGAACTGAAGCTGTCCAGCCACACGTGGGATGCGGCCACCGCCGAGGATTTGGAAAGGCGATCGGCAACCAGTTGAGGCAGACGATCGGGATCGTACTGGTTGGAACCGAGTCGGGTCTGCCAGGCGGCAAGCAGCGTGATAAAATCCTGAAGTTTGCGGTCCAGAATGTCATCGCTCTGGTTGTGAGAAGTAAGCGTTTGCCGGACTTGGTTGAGCGAATCGGTATCATGCCCAGCCTGCTGCAATTCGCGTAAAATGGCATCCAAGTTACGCAGGAAGCCGGCGTGTTGGGCGACGTGTTGGAAAAGCACCAGTTTCTTGTGGGATTGGTCCACGGCCTGAGCCAGAAGCAGCATCCGGGTGATACCGGAAAGATCCAGGGTGGATTCCAAGCCGAGTTCCGGGGCGATGGTGCGGCAAAAGCGCGCGAAGCCAAGCACCTGCACGCGGAACGTACCGGGCAGGCCAGGTTGGGCGAGCAATCGCTGTTCGGACATGAAGGTGGCTTGCTGGGGCACCAGCCAGAACAGCGGCGGGCCTAGCGGATCAGCCTGTGCTGCCTGGGCCATGGCGCTGGCACAATGGTGGGTTTTTCCGGTTCCCGCCAGGCCAATGATAAAGCGCGCCGCCATGAAGTTCTCCTGAAGCAGGAACCTACGGTAAACTGGCTTGCGGGTCATGGCAAGTGCATGACCATGAAGATGGTGATGGACGTTATAAAGGAATTCCGTTGACTGACCTGCTGCCCAACTCTTTGCCGAATCAGCCCCGTATTGTGGCCATTGAAACCAGTGGCCGAATTGGTTCGGTGGCGGTGGGGCTGGGACCGCAGTTTTTGGCGGAACGGCAATTTACGGCGGGCATGAACCATGCGATTGAATTGATGCCAACCCTGCGCGATTTGACCGTCGCCCAAGGGTGGCAGCCACGGCAGATTCAACATGTGTATCTTTCCATCGGTCCAGGGTCTTTTACGGGGCTGCGGATTGCGGTGATGGTGGCGCGCAGCCTGGCACAGGCGATCGGGTGCCTGGTGGTGGCGGTGCCGACGCTGGATGTGCTGACGCAGAATGCTCCGGCGGAGGCGCGTCATTTGGCAGTGATTCTGGATGCCAAACGTGGGCACGTGTATGCGGCCCGCTATTGCCGGGGCGCGAGTGCCGCAGCGGGTGCGGGCGGTTGGCATTGTACGGCGGGTCCGATTCTCACCTCGCCGGAAGAATTTGTGCGGCAATCGCCCAAGCCGCTGTATGTGCTCGGCGAAGGAGTGGATTATCACCGCCCGGCGCTGCGGGCGGGTGTGGATGATGACGCTGATCTCATTGAGCTTGGCCGGGAAAGTTGGGTTGCGCGGGCTGCGGCCGTGCATGAACTGGGCTGGGCGATGGCTGGGCGCGGGATTTTTGCCGATGTGGGGTCACTGGTTCCGTTGTACATTCGCCTGCCGGAGGCCCAGGAATTGTGGAACCGGCGACATGCGTCGCCGGGAAGTTCGGCATAGATATTCGGCAGTGGGGATTGGGTGCGCAGGACCGGTGCCGGAAGTATTCAGCGGGCAACATGAATCGAGTCAGATGCGGGCTGGGCGGAAGGTCGTTGGGTGATGGCGGCGGTGATTCCATTGATTCCACGGTAGATGAGGATGGTCCATGGACCAAAGTCCTTAAGTCGGCGTTGCAGGGCATCGGTATCAATGCCCAGGCCGCCACGGGTTTTTATTTCTATACAGCCGCCTGCACTGGCGGTAGGAATTTTATTTTCACCCAACCAGTGTTTGAGGTTTCGCGGGGAATAGTCCATGACGTGAGAAACGCGGAACGCGGTGAGCGCTGGATGGGTTAGATCATTAACACTGGTGATGTAGCCGCCGTCGTTGCTCAAGGCGCTACAGGACACGCGGCGCAGGAGTTCCGGGCAAAGACTGCTGCGGATCACGGCACCGTCCACTTCGTAGATCCAGGTGGCGGGTGGAAAAAGCCGGGTGATGGATTCCGGCTTGCCGGTGATGGACCAAGGCGGGCGGTGCTTCCTAATAATCGTGGCGGAGCGTGCGGTGGAATCCAGTGTTGCCGCGATTTTCCCGGTCCACAAAACCGCTTGGACGGTGACACGATTTTCACTAATCAGTTCCAGATGGCCCGGGGGAAGCTTGGAAAAATCGGTGGCCGGACTTAGTTTGACCGCACCACAGGGAATCTGGCGGATGAGGGCTTCGATGATTGCGGGTTCTGGAAACATATCCTCATAACGGGGAGATCGACGTCCACCGCTGCGGCGGGCGGGATCGATATGAAAGCCGGCAATCGAGGAAATTTGGAAAGGTGCCTGGCGGATATCCGCTTGAATGACGGTAAGCGGATGGCGGGTTTTGATCGCGCGGGTGTTGTGATGAGCCAGCCAGGCGCGCAAGGGATCCACCTCGACGGCAAGAACTGGACCGGCGGCAGCCAGGCCAAAGGCATCACCGCCGATGCCGCAGCAGGCATCTAAAATTAGCGATCCTGGCATGGCAGCGGCGAACCGGGTGGCCTTGTGTGCCGCGACGGCCTGTGATGTTGCCTGTTCAAGGGCCTCCGGCACAGCCCAGAATTCATGGGGACTCATGTGGCTGGCGAAAAACTTGCCGGTGTCCGCCGAGGCGCGGCGACGACATTCACAAATCGTGGTGGCGGCATGAATGTGCTGTGCCGACCAGCGGCGGCGCAGATGAGCGATGGAGGCCACATCCATGTGTGCGATATCGGCAATGCGTTCCACCGATTCCAGCAGTTCCCGACCGCCAGGCGTGGTCAGAAAATGCACCGAAGCCAAAGTACAGCCGGTGTTATCCGGCATATAATCCGCGTAAATCCAGTGTCTATCCATGCCTTATCCGAGGATCAGGCGAACTTAGTCCTGGCTCAGGGTGACTTCGAAAGGTGGAATATCGAACTTCAGGTTCTTTTTATTACCTTTGGCCCAGGAACCCAAGGAATAAATGACCTGTTTGCCGCTACGCTTATTAACGATAACACGATTCATCCGCAACAAGCCCAGATGGTGGCTTACGGTAGGCTGGGCGAGCTTAAGATCGCGGCAGAGATTGTTAACGGACCGATCACCATCCGTCAGGTACAACACAATCTGCAAACGGGTTTTATCCGAAAGCAACCGGAACAGCGAACATAAGGAACTCAACGATTCTTCGGATTTGGATGCCATAGATTTCTCCATTATTAAACAACTAAGGTCCAACAGCTACAGATACGCCGGGTAGGCCTGCCAAGTTCGACATACCACAGAAATCTTTGTGGTTTTGTGTTGTTGAGTGATTAGCAAAAAATTTCCAACTCACACTGCGGGCAACGGACCCAGCCGACCACACTTCTTCCTCATCATAGGCTAACGATTGTACCTGTCAATCTATGGAGGTGCGCTGGCCTGATGAAAATATCCGCCATTTCGTATACGTCTCGAGGCCACGGGATTGCTCCCCGTCCAGCCCGGACAGCCGACGACTGTCGGGACCTTCGGAACTGTGGCGTCTCGAGGAATCGGGATGCATTCGCCGGGCAAAAAAGGAAAATTGCGATCTGCTCACGCTGCCAAACACCCCCAACGCGCAGCAGGAACGACTACCGCCCCGGTCAGCTATTTGCTCAATGTTCATGGCTTTTATCAGCCCAGCTCCGCCCTCTTGGCATCGGTAGAGGTTGCCGGTGGGGCATAATGTGGATACCTTGATGAACTGAAAATTTGCCGGTGCGGCTGGGTGTTCGCAATATCGGCAGTTAAGCGGAATTGATGTTGGCGGATTTTAAAAAAAATGGCAAAAGAGGTGGTGGAAACATGATTACTTCAATACAAGGCAAAACAGCCATTGTTACCGGGGCGAGTGCCGGCATCGGGTGGGCTATCGCAGAAGATTTGGCGGCGGGGGGTGTTAAGGTGGTGGCATCAGCTCGGCGAAAGGAGCGGTTGGAGTCGCTCGTGGCAAAAATTGCCGCTGGCGGCGGTACCGCCATGGCCGTAGCGGCGGATGCCGGGGACACAAGCCAGACCGATGAGCTTATAAAAAAAGCACAAAATTGGGCGGGACGCTTGGATATTGTGGTGGTGAATGCGGGGCGCGGGCTGTCCGGCGGCATTTTATCCAGTGATCTGGGGCAGTGGGAATCCATGTACCGGCTTAATGTGTTAGGGGCTGCGTACCTGATGCGGCGGGCAGGCGAAATATTGGTCCGACAAGGACATGGTGATATTGTGGTGCTCGGTTCGGTTTCCGGCCATCATATTTCTCCATTCAGCGGCTTCTATGGTTCGAGCAAATGGGCCATCGCCGGTGCGGCAGAGGCTATGCGGCGCGAGGTTTGTGGGAAAGGCGTGCGAGTAAGTATTATTAAGCCGGGGATCGTGACTAGCGAATTTCAAGCGGCGGCGGGGTACGATGCGGAAAGTTTTGGGGCTTGGGTAAAAAAGTGGGGCCGGCCGCTGGAACCCATGGATGTGGCTCGGGCCGTTACCTTTATTGTTTCACAGCCTGGACATGTGCATATTAATGAAATGGTCTTACGGCCTACCGGCCAAGATTACCCATAAGCGGTTGGATTGAGGCGCAAGATTATAGGATCGATGCGACGCCTTCTTGCAGGTGATAAATGGACGAGGTTTTATGGAAGCCCTGATAAGGGTGATGAAGGGAGCCTGGCCGTACCGATGGCGGGTAATTATTGGCTTGCTATGTGCCATGGGCGTAGGTATTTCCTACGCTTCTGGTGTGGCCACCATGTTGCCGGTGATGAAAATTTTCATCAGTGCGGAGGGAATTCATGGCTGGGTGGACCATTGGGCGGCGCAGCGGCGTTTGCATCTTCGGTTTCTAAGTCTGGATGCCTCAGCGCGCAAAGACCAGATTGCGTTAATTGTTACGCGCACAGAGAAGGGTGCGGTCCGAAGTCTGGCCGGGCTGGTGCCCGGCGATCGCATTGCGAGCGTGACGTTGGTGGGCGCGGCGGGGGCCGAGACGCAAAAGAGTTCGGCATGGAAAGGGATGGCGGCGATTCTGGCGACAGGGCCGGCAGGCCAACGGGCGATACTGAAAATTCAATCCGCATCGCATTTAACTCCGCATTCGGTAACGTTGGTGTTGGCGACGCAGGCGTGGTGGATCGCACAGGCAGTACGGTTGATTAATTTATTGCCGGTAGATCCGTTTACCAGCTTATGTTGGGTGGTCATATTTTTCATCGTCCTGTGTATTGTGGGTGGAGCGTTTCGGTATTTCCAGCAATATCTGGCGATGACCGTGGCGGCGCGTATGATTATTGACTTGCGGCGGCGGGTTTATAACCGGGTCTTACAATTGCCGGCGTCCTATTTTTCTCAAAAAGGTACCAGCGATCTCATGAGCCGCCTTACTCAGGACACCAACAACCTCACGGATGGCGTGGCTTCGTTAATGGGAAAACTGGTCCTGGAGCCGGTGAAAGCGGCCTTTGTGGCAGCGGTGGCCTTGTGGGTGAACTGGAAGTTGTGTGTGGCGATGGTGCTGGTGGTACCGGTGATAGGGCTTATTATCCGGCAGTTCAGCAAGCGGATGCGCCGTGCGAGTCAGCGCGGTCTGGAGCGATGGTCGGGCATGTTGGCGATTATTCAAGAATCGCTCTCGGGACAGCGGGTGGTGAAAGCCTATTCGGCGGAAGGTTATGAACGCCGCCGGTTCGCCCAAGCCAACCGGGCGCTGTATCAGCAGCAGCGCAAGCTCTCGCATTATGCCGCGCTTTCGCGGCCAACCATCGAAGCTATGGCGGTGGTGCTCGCCAGCGTACCAATTCTGATTTTGGCCAAGCTAGTACTACAGGATACCATCAGCAAGGAGAGCTTTTTTCTGCTCCTGGCCTGTTTTGCCGCTATCTTTGAGCCGCTGCGGAAGCTTTCAGACGTGAATACCAAGCTGCAGCAGGCCAATGCGGCTGCGACAAGGATTTTTGAGATTCTTGATCTGGAACCGGAGCCTAATCATGGCCGCCAGTTGCCGGCGTTACCGCGGCATCATGAGTCGATTGAATTTCGCGATGTGAGTTTTGAATATCCCGGCCATGACAAAACCGTCCTGAGCCATATCAGCTTTCGCGTCCTTCATGGCCAGACGACGGCAGTGGTGGGAGGTAATGGATCGGGAAAAACAACACTGTTGTCATTGTTGCCACGGCTGTATATTGCCAGTCGTGGACAAGTGCTCATTGATGGGGTGGATACCGCCGGGGTGTCGCTGCGCTCGCTGCGGCAGCAAATTGGAGTGGTGTCGCAGGATACCGTGCTTTTTGCGGATACCATTTACAATAATATCGCGTACGGGCGGCACCATGCCACCGCCGAGCATATTATGGATGCGGCCCGGCGCAGCTTTGTGGACGATTTCGTCGCCACGATGCCGGACGGGTATCAGACGATGGTGGGGCAGGATGGAGTCCGTTTGTCGGGGGGGCAGCGACAACGGTTGGCCATTGCGAGGGCTATTTTGCGCGATCCGGCGATCTTGATTCTCGATGAAGCCATGAGTCAAATCGATAACGAGAGCGAACTAAAAATAACACTGTCGCTGCGGGATTTCATGCGCCATCGCACCACGTTTGTAATTGCCCATCGTCTGGGCACTATTACCAGCGCTGACACCATCATTTGTCTGGATGCGGGGCGCGTGGCCGGCATTGGAACGCATCAGCAACTGATGGCGGTTTGTCCGGAGTACCGGCAATTATACGAAACCCAATTCCGCGAGGTGGGTTAGCCGCAGCGCCGTTGGAATGGGGACGCGGTCGGGCTTAGTTTACAGGCCGGCCAAGAGCCGATCGGAGCGACGATGGTGCATTTTCTGGAAAATGCTTTCCTTGAAACACTTGGGGCTTTGCGTTTCACCGGGCCGCGACGCGTCATGGGTGAGCGTGTGGGAGAGCGCCGTTCCATTCTGCACGGCGCGAGCGTGGAGATGGCGGACTTTCGGGCTTACGTACAGGGAGACGATTTCCGATATATCGACTGGAATGCCATGGCCCGGTTTGACCAGCCTGTGGTGCGACTATTTGTGGATCAGCGGGCGCTGCCAATAACCATTCTGCTGGATATCAGTGCCAGTATGGACTTCGGGGATCCCAACAAGCTGCTTTTTTCGCGACGTTTGGCGGCGGCATTGGGGTGGATAGGTCTGGCCCGACAGGATCAAATGACCCTGTGGGCTGTCGGTGGAGGCATCGGAAACAATGGGAGAAAGGCCGGTTTTGCAACCAAGGCAGGCTTTTCGGAGCTCCAGGCGTTTGTGCGCAGCCTGAAAAGTGGTGGCCGGGCGGACTTTGCGGGGCCGGCGCGGATGCTCGGCCAGCGCGGTCCGCCCGGCAGCCTGGTTGTTGTCATCAGCGATTTGCTCGATGCGGTCGATGCCATGGACCATTGGCAGCGATTGATGGCGCAGGGACAGGAGGTCCGCCTGCTGCAAGTTCTTTGCCCTCAGGAAATACATCCGCAACTGAGTCAGGCCGTCCGCCTTGCAGATGTGGAAACAGGACGGCAGATAAGCGTACTGCCGAATCGCAATACACTGCGGCAGTATGATGAGCGTCTGCGGGAGTTTTTGTTTTCCATGCGGGAGAAGTGCCGACACCATCGGATTCCGTATGTGCTCTTGTCCAGCGCCGATGAACTGCCAAGGGTACTATTTGATGTTTTGACCGGTGCGGGAATTTTGCATCGCTGATATTCTGGGAAAATTATTAAAATTTGTTATTGCGGCTGATAATGTGTGGTCGATAAACGCTCATAGGTGCGTAGGTAAGTGTGAATACGTTTTCCGGATGGCATCAGGGCACGCTGGAAAGGTATAACCTTAACGCCAAGGGTGAATCGCCCGCCAAGACCGTAGGGAAGAGAAGGTATACGTGAGTCGCCGGCGTGGACTGGAACGTGGGCTGACTTTAACCAAATGTTTTCCAGGGGTTTTTACAATGGAAAGGAGGTGATACATGATGGCTGCCAAGAAATCAAAATCCAGCAAGAGTACCAAAAAATCAGCGAAAAAGAGTACCAAGAAATCCGGACGTCGCTGAGACTCCTGCGTCGTGGCAGCGGTTGGTCCGCTGTTACGTGGTCGCGACCACCACCCCAAGGCTGGTCTTGGGGATGGTTGGTTGCGAAACCAAAAATTGAGCGGATGTGGTTATCGGTGCCGATCATTCGCCAGAACCCGCCGGTTGCGGCGGGTTTTTCATGCGCGGCTGGCGGTGTTTTTGTACGTTCGGTCCGGACCCTGGGCTACCACGCCCAAGAGCATCGGTTTAGCGGCACCTGTCACCTGCGGCAGATTGGCCGGCACGCCGTCCAGCGCAGCAGCTCCCAGCATCGCAAAGGCCATGGCTTCCCGAGCTTTATTGACAATTCCCAACTGATCCATGGGTATGACGTTGCGACAGCCCAGCTTGGCTAAGTCAGCAGCCAAATAACGGATGAGTTCCGCATTGTGCAGCCCGCCCCCGCAAATAATCACCTCCTCCGGTACGCGGGGCAGGAATCGGTGGTAGGCGTCGGTAATGCTCCAGGCAGTGAGGGCAGTCAGCGTGGCGGTGAGATCACAGATGCTTTTTCCATCGGCCCCAGCCAGAATTTTTTCAACAAAAGCGGTGCCGAAAACCTCCCGGCCGGTACTTTTGGGCGGCGGGAGTGAAAAGTATCGATGGGCCTGGAGCTGTGCGAAAAGTCTGTCATCCACCCGGCCTTGTCTGGCGATGTGGCCGTTGGTATCGCATCGTTGGCGGCCGCCGGTGGCGATGGAAATAAGCGCGTCAATGGCCATATTACCCGGACCGGTGTCAAAGGCCCGGACCGCGGAAAAGCCTTGACCCGGCGGCAAGTAAGTGACATTGGCAATGCCGCCGATGTTTTGAATGGCTCTGGCTCTTTTGACGTCGCGCAAAAGAATCGCATCGGCCCATGGCACCAGCGGTGCCCCGTGCCCTCCGACAGCCATATCCGCGCTGCGGAAATTGCCGATGGTTGGAATCCCGGTGAGTGTCGCAATGACGGCCACATCGCCGAGTTGCAGCGTGGATCCGGTGCGCCGGCCGGGCCGCGGGGGTAAATGGCACACGGTTTGGCCATGCGAGGCCACAGCGCTCACGCGATGCGGGGCAACGCCGGCCTGCTGGAGCGCGGAGCGGACGGCTGCGGCGAAAGCTCCGGCAGTTAAAAAATTGAGTTCGCAGATTTCAGCGGCGGAACTTGGAGCGGGGGCCATGGCCGCCAGCAGGCGGCGACGGAGCTGCGGCGGCCAGTTCGCCTGATAGTGATGGAGCAACTTGACCGATAAGCGAGGGGCTCGACCACGGATTTCCACAATCGCAGCGTCAATGCTGTCCACACTGGTCCCGCTCATCAGACCGATGATGATTCTTGTAGGCATGAGAATGCTCCATTTATGAGCCGGCCCGCACCGCGGGTACCACCGCCTGGCCCCCGGATGCGGGCAGAGCTAAATCGGCCATGGTGCGGCTGGCCGTCCATTGGTCCTGTACTTCGTGCATCTGTTGCAACACTGGCGTGGAAAGAAGAGGATGATTGGCTCCGGCGGCATGGCTGGCTTCCAATAGCGTATGGCAACGATGGCCTACTGCGCTGAGCAAATCGCGCAAGGTAATATTTTCGGGAGCTTTGGCCAAGACGTATTGGTTTTCTTCGCCAGTGAGTGCATGAACCAGGCCGGCGTGCTGCAAGGCCGTGAGAAACTCGCCGGCGATATGAGGCGAAAGGTGAAGATTCCTAGCGGCAAGGTCAGGAGTCACCGTTTCCCCTTTGCGGAATTGCTGCACCAAAAGCACGGCCAACGGCAAAACCCAGTGGGAATCAATCAAAGGGGTATCGGAACCTCCTTGATTGAGTTTGCGGCGCAGCAGAATTCGAAAATGTTGCTGGATGTAAGCTACTTCCACCCCCAGCAGGAGAAATATCCAAGTGAGGTATATCCAGAACATAAACAGGGGGATCAGCCCCAGATTGCCATACCATTTGCCATAGCCGGCGACATAGCCGACATACAGGCCAAAGCCCCACTTGCCCAATTCCCATAGAAGTGTGGCCGCCAGCGATCCCCAAAAGGCCGCTCTCCAGGTGACGAGTGTATTGGGAATTATCTTATAAAACAGCAGAATAATAACCCATACGCTCACGTAGCTGGCCAAGAGAGTTAGCGGCTGAAGGAATATCTGCACGGTCGAAACCGCTCCGGCCAGTAAAAGGAACTTGGCCGAAAAATAGAACGACATGGCCAGACCCAATGGACCCAGTGTCAGTACGCACCAGTACAAGGTCAGCCGACGAGCCCAGGGGCGCGGAGTGGTAACGCGGTAAATGTGGTTGAAGGTGGATTCAATCACCCGCATCAGACTGATCGCCGCCCAGAGAAGAACAAAAAAACCGACCGCACCGGTGCCCGGGTTCTGCAACACCACCCGCACTTTGGAAATAATGTTATTCAGGGTCTTTATGAGTAAATGTGAATTGGAGCCGGTAGTTCCGCGGTTATGTATCTGAGCCAGACCAAAACGGGCAAAAATCGCGGCTTCAGCATGTTGCACATCCGCGTTGCTAAAGGCCATGGACATGACAATCAGCCCCAGTACGATGGTGGGTAACAGACTGAAAAGTGTGTTGTAGGTAAGGGCCGCGGCTTGCTGAGTCGTGCGGTCTTCTCCAATGCGTTCGGAGAGAATCAAACGGATCAGGTTGAGCTGTTCCAAAAACCGCGTGTGGCGCTTTGGGGACGGCTCATTGGGAGAGGAAGTCGGCAATTCGCTCGTCAGGGATCCGGACATCGGGTATCTCCAAGTGCATTCGACGCGGGTATTGTAACACGGAGCGGCTGTGGACGGGGGAGTTAATGGCGGCTGTGGCCGCAGGAGCTAGGAGCTAGGAGGGGCGACGGGGGGACGAGGGTTCACCACAGGGGGCACCGAGGACAAGGCTCACGCAGAGGCGCAGAGAGGGGGAGGCTCAAGACTGG
>JABEVA010000060.1 GCA_013044065.1 Phycisphaerae bacterium | reverse complement strand
GTTCTGGGCGGACCACTGGCCGGAGGAATGCCATTCATCCACAGCCGGGGCGACTTGCGTATAGGGATCATGGGTGAATTGCTCGACGTGGAAGGCAGCGAAACGACGGATGATGGGTTCACCGACAGACCGGGTTACGCGCAGGCGCAGCTTATCGGCGATAGCGGGTGGAAAGACATCGATTTTCATGCGCCCAACGGCGGTGCCGCGGCACAATTCTCGCCACTCCCCACCCATAAGGCCCTCTACTTTGTAGGCACGAATACGCTCGCCTTGGCGGTAATCTTCCATGATTACCGTATGGTTGACGGTGTCATTCGGGGGCAATAGAAGTTCGGTGATGTTTCCGCAACCGTCGCTGATTTCGGCCCGTGGACGGCTGAAGCGTCGTTGAATTTCCTGGCCCAAGGCTTGGTACAAGGCCATGTCCAGGGCGGGAATTAAGCCATCGGTGTTGGGCGTAGCGTTAATAAGCAGCACACCGCCGCGTCCTACGGATTTGTAATAGCAGTCCATCAATTCGGCGAGGCTTTTACGTTTTGCCTCATTGGCCTTGGACCAAAACCACCAATGGGAATAAAGAGTGGTATCCACTTCCAACGGAGCCCACGCGTCGCCGTCGGGATCGCTGTGGGCAACCGTGGCGACACCGGAGGCCAAGTCTTTTCTTTTAAGGGAATTCCATGCCGGGTAGGAGACGCGGCCACTTTCCGTGCCGCACCAGCGTATGCTGGCCATAGGCCCCTGGAAAATGGCGGCGTCCGGGGCGTAACGGGTGAGAATATCGCCGACATCCATGAGGCAACTGCCGTCAAACCAGACCTCGTGCATCTTGCCGTAGCGGCTAAGCACCTCGGTTAATTGCTGTCGGTATACATGGGCGTAAGCTTCTTGTTTGGCGGGGTCTTTGGTGCGGCCAGGGCTGCCGACACCGGCATCCCAGAGCTTATCCGCCGGCGAAAGATAAACGCCCAGGTTCAGGCCATGGAGGCGGCAGGCCTCCGCGATTTCCGCCAGGACATCTCCTTTGCCATTCTTCCATGGCGTTTCTTTGATTCCGTAGGGGCTGGTATCGGTTTGCCACCAGCAAAATCTGCCAGTGTGCTTGGCCACAAAAATGATTTGTTTTGCGCCCCAGGCCAGGGCGGCCCGGCACCATTGGTGCGTGTCCAGGGCGGTGGGGTTGATGGCTGTGAGCGGCGTGGAGTGATCGTCATATTCCAGCCCCTGCCACGTGGCGGGTCCGTAATGGATGAACATGATTCGTTCCTGCTCGTGCCATTGATATTGCGCGGGCGTGGGAATGGCCAGCGCTGGAGGCGAGCGGGTGGCGGATGAATTAATGTTCGGCATGGTTGGCATTCCTTGTTTGTTGGCGGGCGACCACCGAAGTACGGGCAGCCCGCAAACTTATGCGGTGCCGGAAGTGTACGCGATGTTGGAGGCCGCTTCGGCCGGGTCATGGATGGGTGGGGCTGATCAACAGCGGCATGGCTGCAACGCACCAGAATACTTATGTCATCGTTTTTCATCGGCCATGTAATTATCCCCGGTCCCATTTCAGATTTGAGCTTACGAAAGTCAGGCAAATCCGTGCGATTGGACCATATGCCGCCCCCAGTGCGACGCCTACAGTGATCGCGCCGGCAGACCATATCTTTGCGTTGGTATTTTTTTGCAACTAACGCATGATGGAAATCTCCTGAAAGATGGTGGTAGCGAGGAGTCGGGCGTCAGGGGTCGCGGCCTATTCTCCTTGCCGGCCGTGTTGTAGTCGCCGGGCGAAGCTCCGGTGAAGTTATTATTGGTGGTTGCGGCGGTGGCGGTACCGCCAACCGCCAAAGCCGAGGTCAGGCAGGACGCCGCATGCAGGAAAAACGATGTGAGCTTGCTATTCATTAGTTGGCCCCCTCACAAACGCTTGCAGCCACGGGCTTCCGCGGGAGCAGCAAAATTCCAAGACCAAAGATGGTCAGCAGGGCCAGGCATGATGGCTCTGGCACTCCGCTGATTTGGGTGATCTGGCTGTAAAACGGGGCGATATTGATCAGGTCGGACTGGTCGCCAATGAACGCCGTACCGGCGGGCTGGTTGGTGTATTCACCGATGGCGTCGTTCACGCCGATCAAGGTGCCAGCCGCGTTAAATACGCCGCCGCCGGAATCGCCGCTGACAATTTGATCGGTGCTGGTGGTGAAGGTGGAATAAAACGCGTTTACGGGTCCGAACCCGATGTTGTAGGATTGAAAACCGACAATCGAATTCTGGCCCCAGCTTTTGGTGTTTGGACTGCCGTAGCCAAAGCCCTGGTAGGGTGCGGCGGTATTGGAGGTCTGGGTAAAAGTTCCGGTGGTGGCATCGTAGGTAAAATACTCCTCCGCCGTGTTTCGGGCCAGGCCATAACCGACATTGTAGAATGTCGTTCCAATCGCCGGCGACGTGCTGGCCACGTCCAGGTTGGCTACGCCTGTGGGAATTGCTGTCAATTGGAACATGACCAGGTCGGTCGACTGACCCGCGCCGTAGGAGGCATCAGCGGGGTTGCTAAGGCGGATTTCGGCTTTGCCGTTCCAGTCGTACGTGGTGCCGTCCAGGGTGAAATTGCCCGCGCCAACATGGTCCGCGGTCAGCACCCAACCGTTGCCCACATAGATGCCGGAGGCCCCGCCGATGGAACCGACGTTATTCCACTGCGGCAAGCCCGATGGGGCGGCGGTGTTGTCGGGTATGGCCGAGGCGGGATTGTCCGCGTTGACAATCGCCTGCACCGCGCCCGGCCGCAGCAGAAGGAAGCCAATGGAAGTTGCGGCCATCAGCAGTGTATGTTTGATATGCATAAAGAAAACCTCCTGAAAAACTGCACTTTCTTTTCCTCACCGGAGCTGAAAGGCTGCGAAACACCGGTGAAAATCATTTGCAACCACTTGTATAGCCCCAAACCAAGGCAATGTCAAGAAAAATCTTTTTGGATGACAGCCCGTTTTGGGGGGCGGTGTTGGGCCACCGCCAGAAGACCGGGCTTTCGTCCGCACGGATTTTTCCGGCCTGGGCCGAAGGCCCATTGGGGCTTTGACCCGGTACCGGCGTTTGCTGGCCGGTGCCGCCTTGTTACTTACTTATAGCATTTAGCGGGTGGCGGCACAACACGATTTTGCGTATTTTTTTCGCGATTTTGCGACAGTCCGATAACGGGGGTTCACCGCCGAGACGCGGAGGAACGCAGAGGACGACGACGACGAGAATCACGGATTACACGGGATAAACGAACAGGGGGACGACGATGATTCACCGCTGAGGACGCAGAGGAACGCAGCGCGGGCTTTGCCCGCAGGAAAGGGGAGACAAAATGCCGGAGCGGCGCTGCGCGGGAACAGGCGAGCGGTAGAGCAGTAGGGCTCAAGGAACACGG
>JABEVA010000059.1 GCA_013044065.1 Phycisphaerae bacterium | reverse complement strand
TCACCATTGTGACCACCCTCGCCTGCAATGTCAAACAAATTCCGCAAAGATTTTTATGCGTTTTATATAAGTTTATTTTTTTACAGGGGTTACCGTTCAAATATTTTCGTCCGGTGCGGCCAATTCCAACGCCAAAACTGTCGTTTCCGGAACAAGTTTCACTGGCTGGTGATGGTGAGTTTATCTCCCGCATGCAACACCAGAGCCTGATCAAAATGTACCACCCATACGCCATGGGCAACGGTCACGACAACCGCAATGTTTTTTCCATCTATCACCGCTCGGACATGCTCCGTACTGCCAGGGGCCGGTGGCACCAGACCCAGAACCTTGAGTCGCAATGTGCCATAGCACTGATCAATCTCGGCACGGAATCGCTTGCCGACATAACGCTGCGCAAAGGAACCCCAGCCCTGTGCCGTGATGAAAGCCGCTCGAAAATTTTTGCGGTCCATGCGAGGGGCGAAACTCAATGTAGCTCGCGGACCATCATAGTCGAACCCGCAGGCTGCGACGAAAACACCATAACTTGCCATGGAGCGGGCATAGTGGCTGCCGCATTCCACCTCATCCCAGGGGTTGCGCTTTTGCGCGCTATAACGCTCATCGATCGTCTTCTCCACCGCCAGGGCCTTGTCCACCATCCCCTGCCACATCATCATGGCGGCCAGCAGATGTTCGGAACCAGCCCAGCACTCATCAAAATAGACCCCATAACCCTGGTGCAGAGCGTTGTACACCACCCCATGCGGGAACGTACACATCACCACACCGCCCTCGCCCGGCATTGCAAACCATCGCCCCTTGGGGAAAACCTTGCGGTAAAGACCCACATTGGTGGTGTAGTTGTATTTCCAGATGGCATCGAGCGCCTTGGCCGCCTCGGCCCGACTGATGATCGGCCCCAGACCGTCAAAATAGGCCCAGGCTTGCCCCATGAGCTGGTCGATTTCACAACCATTGTAGGAACCGGGACTGTTCGGGTGTTTCGGATCGTTCATATTCTGCACAAAATATTCGCCGTTGAACAATTGATGTTCGATGTACGCGCGGCCCCGCGCCGCAATGCGAAGCAATTTGCGGGCGTAGGATCTATCATGCATTTCGTCGGCCATGGCCGCCGTGGCCCGCAGCGCCGCCTGATAATACAGGCTTAGCCACGCGGATTGGCCATACCATGACGAGTCGAGCGTATTGGGCTGGGCACCTTCCAGAATGCCGTCATGATTGGCATCGTTGTGGTTGATGAGATAATTCATAGCTTTTTTGATGTGGGCATAATTTCTCATCAGGTAGGAATCATCCGCGCTCATCCGACTGACCAAATAGGCGCGCAGGATAACACCTGCTTGGCCGTCGCTTCCGTCCCCGCGACAGTTGATGCTGATGCTCCCATCGCTTTGCATACTACCGCCTGGGCTGGTGTTGAGCTCCACATCCTGTTGCAGGCTTTTTTCCAGAGCGGGAAAGACAAGATCAAGAACCTGCTGATAGCTGTACACGTGCAAGCAAGTTCCGGGGCAACTGTATCCGCCCTCATTGCCGTAAAACTGATTGTCCTTCCCCACCAGAAAGGCGGTGCTGCTGGCCAGTGTGGAAACATTGAGGAATGTGCGCGTCAAAAACCACCAGGGCAGTGTGGAATGGTACCAGGTGCGATGCCACAGCCGCGTTGTTGCCGTGAGAAAATGGAAATGCCCGGCAAGGTGCGCCACCACGGCCCGGGCCGTGCGGAATCGCGCCGCGTAGCCGCGACGGCTGGAAGGCTCAGTCGGCATGCCGGTCGGATTGGGAAAGCACCACGCCAGCACGTAATGCAACGTTACTTTTTGGCCCGGGCGCAGGGTGACGCTGTGGCGCAGCCCTCCGATCAGCCGAGGATTGTGATCCTGATACAAACTGGTCCGCAGGCTGGCGGTGGCGCGATACGCCGCTTCGCCATGAACGGTGGGCCTGGTGTCCGAAGGCGCGGCATAGGCCGTGGCGCTGGCGGGTACCGTTAGAATTGTCGCCGCAGTGTGCAGCGGCCTGACCCCGGCACCCAGGGTGGGATTGGCGTTGGCCAGTCCCTGTGTATGCGACGTATCGCCCAACAGAGCCAGCATCATCGTCCCTGAATCCCGGGCTGTGGCCAGGTCGTGTGCGGTATCGGCAAAGACAAAATCATCGGCTTGGATAAAGGCCCAGCCGCCGCTACCATGGTCCACAATCTGAATTTGCGCTGTCTTTCCCAGCAGATCCTGCACATCCCAATAATAAGGCCGCAGATGCCGTGTGCATCGTCCGGCCGCCTGGCGGACAATCCGGCCGTCGACCAGCAGATCGACCGCCTGATGCCCCGATAGTTGCCCGCCTCCTACCAGAAAACGGATGTACGGACGCGTGATTACAAAGGGTTTGCTGGTCAGCGTGCCCATAGGGCCATTGCTGTTATGGCGGTAGGTGTCCACATAGTATTTTCCTTGGCAATCGGGCGGCGTCTGAATGGAGCGTGCAACGGAACCGACTTTGACCGGTCGGTGGCCAAAGGCGGTGCCGGTGATGGTCCATTGACGGTACGTACCGCTTTCAAAATCCGAGAAAACCTGCGGAGGTTTTACACCCGTCATCACCTGTTGGGCCGAGCAGTTCACCGCGACATAAGATTTAGTGCGGACGATCTGGTTTTCCAGTCGGACTGATGTATCCCGGCGGGTTCTCCAACTGCAGCCGTTTTCCACCCAACCGCCGATGCTGCACACCACCTTCTTACGCGAGGTATTGGTCAGCGTGTAATTCAGGATCGTGGCCGGATAGGAGGAATCGTCAACATCGCCGGGGATAAACGGCGAAAACGCCTCCAGGCGCACCTCCACCGGGCAGTTCGGATCACGATACGTGACATAGCCGATGGGGTACTGGCCGCGGAACTGCACATCAGCAAAACCGTTCTTGTCGATGGTCCGCGTGGTGGTCTTGCCGTCGCAAGTTGTCCGCAGCACGAATCCCTGAGACAGCACGTAAGAGAACTGGTCGGGCCGCCCCGGCTGGTGCGGCTGGATATAACTGTGGCCCTGCTCCATGCCAAAACCGTCCCAGCAGCGTGTATTGAAGATGTCCCAAAGCCATAATTTCCCGTCTCCGCTCAGATACAGTTCACCCGCACCGATGCCTCCGATGGGCATGCCGATATAGGCGAAATCCTTGCTGTTGGCTTTCGTATAGATGCGCGGCTCACCCCGCGCCGCCAGGGATTTTATCCAATCGCTTGAAAGATTTTTTATCGTGGGGGTTTTGCCGGCGGATCCCTGATTCAGCCGCTGGACCGCGGCAGAATCCCTGGGTGATTGTATCACCATCGCGGGCGGCTCGACGATGGCTCCGGCCACCACTGTCGATGCCGTCACCGCAACCATGAGGATCATCCCTAACAGGTAACGCATGAAATTCCTTTCAATTTTAGTGGCCGCCATGGATTGCATGGGCTGTGGGTGTCACATCGACAAATTCAACATCGCTGATATAGGCCCTGGCCATATGATCCTTCAGGTGGCTCTTGAGGCCCAAGACGATGGTGGCGCTGGTGGCACCGGCCGGTGCCTTATAGGGTGATGGCACCGCAAAACCACGCCAATTGTAAAATGTCTGCCACGTTGACTGCGACTTGAGCATCTGACCGCTATAGTCGATGCTGGTACGACCGCGCGGGGCGACGTGCCAGTCGATCTCGGACCACATGATCGTAGTGGGATGGCCGGGATCTTCATGCGGCGCTTCAAAAGCTACGCCGCGGGCACGGTAGCGCAGGCTGTAGAGGTGACCGGGGATCACCGGGACATTCTGGCCAACGGTTAAAAATCCGCTCCTGGCTTGTAGGAGCAGGCTTTGGGTGCCGGTATAGGGCATTGTGGTACTGGTCGTGACGGACGCCCCTGGACTTGCGCCATACGACCAGTCACCCGCCGCCTTCTTGCCACGCTGCGCCCGTACCGGCGGCCGTGAAAATTCGCCGTCCTTCAGCAGGTTCGGCCCCAGAGGCATGTTGATGCGCCCCCAATACTGCGGCTGCAGTGCCGCCTCGGTCGCCAGGTCGTCAATCCGCTGGGTGTGGTGGTTGTAGTAATACAGACGCAAGGAACGACTCGTACCCGTTTCGTCGGCATAGATCACTCCCACATCTCCGCGGAGATTACCGTTGAATTGGGGATTGATCCAAAGTTCTTTCAGCGGAATGGCCGCCTCTACGGTATATACGCCATGCGCTCCATCGCGTCGGATCGCCACCTGGGCTTGCCGGAGTCTGATGATGCGATCAATCGTGGTGGTGCCCAGACGCACCGGCGAGCCTTTATTCACCGCGACGGGCTGATACAGCACGGCGATGGGTTTTCCCTGAAATACACTTATCAGCAAGCGCTCATCACCTGCCACGGCCACCCGGCGGTGCGGATTCGCCCGCGGATTTGTTTGCAGCATCAGGTCCACGCAATCCCCGCTGATGAACAGTGTTTGCCAGTCACCGCCCTTGTTGGTCATGGGCGGGGTAGGCTCATGGACCTGATAAGCCAGATAAAGGTGGGTGGCATCGCGTTGCAGCACAATGTGCGCCGTCTTGTGGTCCGGACCGTTGAGAACCACACCGGAATTCATATCCCAGCCGGAAAGATTGCCGTTGATCACCGGTGCCTTGCGCCGCCACTGGACCGCCAACAGCGGCTGGGGCGGGGCGTGATGCACGGGAACCAGACGCATGGCTGCCGCCCGGGCCACATCGGCCGGACTGATATGATAGCTCAGTGCAAAGCGCTTGGCCGATTCCAGCCCGTGCAGCCGAAAGATATGTTCCGCCTGATTGGCACCGTTGATGGCATAGGTGGCCCCGTCCGGAGCCTGATAATAATAGAGAGCCGATTCGCCGCGCAGCGACTCCGGCCCCAAAAGCGTATCCTTGAAAAAGGAGCCTAGATACAAACCGTCACTCGTAATCAAATACGGCGCACATGCGCCATGGTACGACCATGTGCCAAAAACATCGCCCACCCCTGGAACGTTAAAATCATAAATAGCTCCCTGGGTGTGAACTTGCCGGTACTGCTGACGTGATGGCTCGCGGTATGGTTTGGGACGGGCGATCGCCCATAAAAGCCGGCCCGTTTTGGTACTGTAACATTCCACCGAGTTGACCGCGCTGCTCCAGCGTTCATAATCGTACGCCACAATCAGCTTATGATCGTTGGTCACGTGCAGACTGTTGATGTTCCAACCGTGCCGAATCGCGATGAAGGGCTTGGCGTCGGCCATGTTATAAATCGGCGCCCCGGCCGCAGTCCATCCCCGGCAATCCAGATGAAACACTTCCACGTGACCGTGATACTGCGCCAAAAAGTAGAGTTTCCAATCCGGAGAAAGATCCGTTCCCCAGTATGGGCCTTGCCAGGTACCGATGCCGTCTTTCGTCGGCTTGACCCAGTGCATCTCCGCAGCCTGAACAAGGTTGTCGCCATTTAAGTCGGTCCAACTGTACAAATCGCCGACGCGCCCCTTAAAAAACGGCGGGAAATAATTCTCATACAAATGATGGCCCACGGAATCCGGCGCATCAAGCCCCCTGCCGTCATTATGAAACCCGCCGCTGATACCGCCAAACGCGGCCACTGGCCGGTAAATATCTCCTTGTTGCTGCATAACCACCGGCCCTGCCGGTCCGGCCCATATAAAAGCATACTCATGTCCGCCGTGATACAAAATCCGCACCTGGCAATCGGCGAGCGCGTGACCGTCGGGCGTAAACGGATCATCAATGTTCCGGCGGCGGAAGACAATGACCTTGGGTTTCCAGGTCTCTTGGGCGTCATTAACCTTGAAGAGTGTTCCTTCCGTGTACACATGCGTCGGATTTTTCGGATCAATCCAGAAATAGGTGCCCCCTCCATACGGTGTGGGGCCGATGTAGTCCCGCAAAAATGCGCCAGTGTGCGCATTCCACACGCTGATCCGGCATGGCGAGCCATCGTCCTCCGCCACCCACAGCTTGCCGGCTTGAGTTACGGCAATACCCCGCGGGACCAGCATTCCATCAGGATTCCATTTGCCGACCCAGGGCCGGCCACCCTTCTTGCCGATCGCCCGGAGGAAATGCCCGTCCGAATCAAACACCTTCACCTGAAACGAATTACCCCAGTCGCTGACATAGATATGCCCGTCCGGCCCCACCGTCACACTGTCCGGTGCCACCAGATGCGACGTGATCAGCGGGGTAACCGCATGCGTGCGCAGATCAACGCGCACCACCGTTTTGCCGCTGACAGCCAGCAGCTTGTGCGCGTTGAGGCCATACAACCCCGCCGGGGCATTAACATTGATGCTGGAGCCGGTCGGCTTACCCGTGTGGGCATTGAGCACCAGCAGCTTGTTGTTATAAAGAAGCGATACGTACAGCTTCCCACCGGCGGCGGCCAGTCCGATCGCGTTGGTCGATTCGCCCACGTCCCTGTCAAAATAACGCGGTTGGCCGCCGTACGTGGCGGGGGTAAAGGAATCGTGATTGCGCAGAACGTCAAGCCAGTGATAATCTTCACGATAGGGCCAGCCCGCGATTTTCAGCCGGGGCGACTGACGCGTGAACAGCGCCGGAAGACCGGTGCGCTTATTCAGACAGACCAGGTAAGCTTGACCGACCGCTTCGTGGTGGCTATACCACAGGTGATCCACCGGAGCAATATCGGAATAAACGGCGTACACATAACGGCCGGCCAAAGCCAGTGATACGCAGCGCCCACCCACCGCAACGCGACTTCCCCACTGCCGCTGACCATGCGAATCCACCGCCATAATCGAATATCCCAGTTCGGCTCCCGGTGCCGCCAGAAACACCCACTTGCCATCCGTCACCGCCGCCTGCGGGTTTTCTTCGTCCGACAACCAGTCGCCTTTGTTATCCGGTGTCGGCCACGGCGGATGGCCCGGGTTGCAGACGCTCAAAAGATAGTCGGTCGTGATCGGCGGATGGTAGACCGCTTTGAACACGTAATCTCCCGCCGGCACCGGCTTGCCCCATTGGTCCAAACCGTTCCAGAACAATCGGTTCGGCCCGGCATAGCGATATTCATTCTGCACCAGCCAGCGCAGCAGCCGGCCTTGCTTATTGAAAAGCCCCAGGGTTAGATCGCCGTCCGTCGGCATCTTATAATCAACCACCAGCGCTCCACGCCGCTGCAACGTGGTGCTGGCGTAAAATGAAAACCTCGGTGTTAAATCCGCCCACCATAGTTGGAATGTCGCGGCGATACGTGCAGAACTCCGCGGAACGCGTCCCAAGATCAATTTCCACGGCACCGCAATCTCCTGCACATATCCCCGCCCATCGGCATCCGCCGCAAACGCCTCGCGGGCACCCTGCTTGAGTAAAAATGGATTGGGCAGATCGCCCCGGTCCGCCGTGAGAGCCGGCCTTTTCGCCGCGCTGTCATACCAACCGCACAAATTCACTTTCTTAGTGCCGCTGCTAAGGCGGATTTGCAGGGCATCTCCGCCGCCATAACCCTGCAGCGTGCTTTGTCGCATCGCATTGGTCATCGGTCCAAAAGATCGGAAATGCGCCGCAATATAGAGATTGTGGCGGTCATATTGTGCCGCCAACTGTGCGTAAAACCGCTTACCCCAGAATGATCGC
>JABEVA010000058.1 GCA_013044065.1 Phycisphaerae bacterium | reverse complement strand
TTTTTTTTTTTTTTTTTTTTTTTTTTTTTTTTGTTTTTTTTGTTTGGGTGGGTTACTTGGACTGGAGGTTCTTCTACTTTTTCTTGGGCAACCAGAGCACTTTCCACTTCCATAGTACCCAAGCGGTGTCCCGCCACATTCACCACATCATCGACACGCCCCATGCACCAGAAATAGCCGTCTTCATCGCACCGGGCACCATCCCCAGTAAAATAAAATCCCGGTATGTCGCTCCAATACTGCTTTTTAAAACGTTCATCATCGCCGTAAACCGTACGCAACATGCTGGGCCACGGCTTGCGAATGACCAGATATCCTCCAGTGTTGGCGCGAACCGGTTGGCCTTGCCGATCCACTACCGCCAAATCCACCCCAAAAAACGGAATTGCGCAACTGCCGGGCTTGGCCGGTGTAATACCCGGTAGCGGCGAACACATGATAGAGCCTGTTTCCGTCTGCCACCACGTATCCACGATTGGGCAACGGTTCCCGCCGATAATCTGGTGATACCACATCCACGCTTCCGGATTGATAGGTTCTCCAACCGAACCAAGCAGACGCAGGCTGCCCAGATCATGCCGCCGTGGATATTCATCACCCCATTTGATAAACGCCCGGATGGCCGTGGGTGCGGTGTAAAATACGCTGACGCGGTACTTTTCAATAATCGACCAGAAACGGTCCATATCCGGGTGATTGGGGGCTCCTTCGTACATCACCACCGTCGCGCCACAGGCCAACGGTCCGTAGACCATATAACTGTGCCCCGTTACCCATCCAATATCTGCGGTACACCAATACACATCTTGGGCTTTGAGGTCAAAAATATAATGACAGGTCAGGTAAGCCCCCAGCAGAAAGCCTGCCGTGGTATGGACCACCCCCTTGGGTTTACCGGTGGTGCCACTGGTATACAAGATAAACAGCAGATGTTCGCTGTCCAGTGGCTCAGCCGCACACTGGCTGGAAAGACCGGGATCCGCCATTAAATCGTGATACCACACATCACGCTGCGGTGCCATGGCAATGTCGTGTCCGGTGCGTTTGACCACAATACATTTTGCAATGGTTGGTGCTTTGGCCAGAGCCACATCCACATTTTTTTTCAATTCCACAATCTTGCCGCGCCGCCAGCCGCCATCGGCCGTAATAACCATCTTGGCTTTGGCATCGTTGATGCGGTCTGCCAACGATTCGCCCGCGAATCCCCCAAACACCACTGTGTGCACCGCTCCAATGCGGGCACAGGCCAGCATCGCAATGGCGGCTTCAGGGATCATGGGCATGTAGATCGCCACGCGATCACCGGCCGTAATGCCCTGCCCCTTCAATACATTGGCAAAACGACACACCTCTTCATGCAACTCCGCGTACGTGATACGCCGCGCATCTCCTGGCTCCCCCTCCCACAACAGCGCCGCTTTGGAGCCATGGCCCGCGGCAATATGCCGGTCCAGACAGTTGTGGGCGATATTGATCTTGCCCCCGACAAACCATTTTGCAAACGGCGCACACGACCAATCCAATACCCGCGTCCATGGTTTGAACCAGTCCAGCCGGCCGGCCATATCGGCCCAAAATGTTTCTGGATGGTCGATGGATTGGCGATAAAGGCGGGCGTATACTGCAGCGTCCTTCAAATGCGCCTGCTGCGCAAAAGCAGGTGGCGGCGGAAAGGAGCGTTTTTCATGCAGTGTGGATTCGATACCCGCTTGAACAGCCATAATGGCCTCCAAAAAAAGGAAAAAAGCAAAACTTCGGCCGCCACTTTGCTCACTGAAGCAGCATGGCATCACCTGCCAAAAGTTTTAGTATACCAAGGACAAAGAAGATCGCAAAAAACCCAGTCATACATCTGACCGGGAGAACCGGTAAGCCTCATGAGACATTTTGCCTTGCCCAGCGATATTTCGAGAATGTCCGCCAGTACGAGGATGCCGCCGTAAAAGCCACCAGGCGGATTCTATTTCGAGGCTAACTTCGAGAGGCTGCGGTATCCGCAATCTCTCCTATGTTTTTCTATTCTTCCCCGCAGAAACCCAAGCCCACAGCCCAGCATCACCGCAGTCGGCACCAGCACATGCCGCCACTCATGTCGCGGGTGCCTTGAGTTTTAGCGCACCAGCAGCACCATCACCGAGCACATGGCAAACCATTTCGGCAATCATTCGTTCTTCATCTGTAGCCATTACTCGCACACACACCGCGCTGCCGGAGGTGGAAATTACCGCTCCTCCATGGGCATTGCTTGACGAGTCCAGCCGAATACCCAGAAATTCCAGGCCCGCACATATCTGGGCGCGAATTTCCGGCGAATTTTCTCCAATGCCGCCCGAAAACACCAGTGTTTCCAACCCACCCAATGCCGCCGCAAAAGAACCAATCCACTTTTTCACTTGATAACAAAATACGTCCACCGCCTCAGCGGCTGGTACATCGGTAGCCCTGACCCGCAGCAAATCGCGTACATCCGCACTTCTTTCCGACATGCCTAGCAAGCCCGACTGGAAATTGACCATCTCGTTAAAATTCCTGGCGGTCATCCGCTGCGTGCGAAACAAATACCACATCAAGCCCGGGTCTAAGTCGCCGCAGCGGGTACCCATGGGCACGCCAGCGGTGGGCGTAAAACTCATGCTGGTATCCAAAGATTTTCCGTTACGTACCGCAGCCAAACTGGCCCCGCTGCCCAGGTGGGCCAAAATCACGCGTCCCCGTGCCGCATCCGGTCCCGCTACGCGGGCCAGTTCCCGCATTAAAAAGGCGTAGGATATTCCATGAAAGCCATAACGCCGCACGCCCAGGGCTTCATATCGTCGCGGAATCGGCAGCAGCTTGGCCACTTGAGGCAAATCATGATGAAATGCAGTATCAAAACAGGCCACTTGTGGTACGTGTGCAAATCGACGGTGAAACGCTTGCGTCAGCTCAATTTCCTCAGGCAAATGCTCTGGATCAAAGGGGCTTAGGTCAACGAGATCTTGCATTAGACTATCGGTAATCCGTTGGGGCTGCGCGTATTTTGGCCCACCATGCACCACGCGATGCCCCACACCCGCCAGATCACCACCCCTCATCCGCTCTTCCAGCCAGTCCATCAACCCCTCCACCGCCATGCTGTGATCATCCGCCGCCTGACTGCGGAAAAAGTTATCCGCCGCGGCCACGCCTTTCACCGTTAAATTTCCCATCGCGGTTCCAATGCCGTTGACACTGCCTCGAAAAATGGCGGTCAGTTCCGGCCGCGCCTCAAAAAGGGAAAATTTAATGCTTGATGACCCACCATTGATTGCCAGCACGTACGTTGAATTGATTGACATATAATATCCGCCCGTACTCCCGGCAATGGCCATTGTCTCATGGATCGACTGACGACTCATTCCCTTGCGAATGTCGTAACCGTGGGCCAGCGATCAAAGCTGGATGAACACCCATAGCATAAACCCAGCCTGCAGAAAGACAAGCCTCATGCGCGATCTTAGACCTGTTCTTGTTAGTCCTACAACGACCTTTTGGCCCAAGAATAATAGGCTGAATTGCCGATGAAATTTCTGGAACATAGATGACCAGGAGTAACGGCATGGAAGCTACGGATATTGTTGATTTTGGGGTGCGGCTGCACCGCTTCATAAGGGAATTCAAGGACTGCTTTGGGCGTCTGGAGCCGGCGGAGCGAGCGGAGCGTTATGTGCGTGGGCAGCATGTCAACCTGCCGCGCAAGAGCATGGAGCCAATAGCCGACGAGGCGGGGATTGAGCCGCGTGCGTTGCAAAAGTTTCTGGGCGGACAGCGCTGGGATGATCGCCTGATGACGACGCGTCTGGAGCAGACGGTGATGCGGGATCATGCCCACAGCCAGGCCATCGGAATTGTGGATGAATCAGGTTTTGCCAAGAAGGGCGACAAGACGCCGGGCGTGCAGCGTCAATCCCGGCGCGGGGCCTGTTGATTTAGTGTCATTTTCAGCACTTCCACCCTCGTTTTTTGAGCGCCAAAGCCGATTGGAGGCGAGAAATTCGATTAAATCGACAGGCCCCGCGCCGGGACGGATCGACCGGGAAACTCGATAACTGCGTGGTGACCACGCATCTGGCCTACGCCACGCCGGAAGATTTTCACACCTTGCTGTCCAGCGCGTTATTTTTGCCGGAGGATTGGTCCAATGATAGAGAACGCTGCCGGAGAGCGGGAATTCTGGAGGACTTGGTGTATCGCCCCAAATGGCGGATTGCCTTGGAACTGCACCAAGAGGCTCAGGCCAACGGCATACGCTTGGCCTGGCTCACGGCCGACGAATTTTATGGCCGTCCTGTGGAATTTCATTTGGAACTCTCACGGCGTGGCCAACAATATCTGCTGGAAGTGCCGCGTAACTTCTGGAGCTGGTGCCGCCAGCCGGAACTGCTGCACAAGGCCCATCATGGCGCTGTCGGGCGAAGGCTTAAGCGTCAGAATCCATTGATCTCAACCGTCGAGAACCTGATAGCACATTCGCCGATCTTCCGCCAGCAGACGTGGGTAGCATACCTGATCAAGGAAGGAGAAAAAGGGGCCCGTGGCCTGGAAAGCCAAGGTGGCACCGCTTTATCTCAAAGATCACGACGGCCTGCCGACACGGG